>CAZBEP010000006.1:13890-17531 GCA_964490925.1 uncultured Eggerthellaceae bacterium
TGCGGCCGCGCCCTTGTTCAGCATCGTGGCTCCGCTGTTCGATACGCCGCCCTCGTTTCTGCGCGACATGATCGATTCGGTGAGGGCGCAGAGCTTCTCTTCGTGGGAGCTTGTCTTGGTGAACGCCAGCCCCGGCCGAATAGAGATGCGCGAGGTTATCGATTCGTATCGCGACGGCCGCATTCGCGAGCTCGCCGTGCCCGAAAACAGGGGCATCGCTCCGAACACCAATGTGGGCATTCGCGCTGCGCGTGGAAGCTACCTGGCGTTTCTCGACCATGACGACGTGTTGGAGCCGAATGCGCTTGCAGCCTATGCGCGCGAGATCGCCTGCAACCCAAACGTCGACGTGCTCTATTGCGACGAGGACAGCTTCTCCGATACGAGCAGCCCGTGCTTCCGCCCGCTGCTCAAGCCCGATCCGAATCGCAGCCTTCTGTATTCGCACAACTACTTCCTGCACTTCTTGGCGGTCAGCCGCTTCGTGATCGAGCGGACGGGCCTTGCCGACGAGGACTCGAGCGGCGCGCAGGACTACGACCTCGTCTTGAAAGCGCTCGACGCGGCGCGCGAGGTTCGCCATGTTCCCGAGCTGCTGTATCATTGGCGGATGCACGAGGGGTCCACGAACGGCGGCGTGATGGAGGGCAAGCCCTATGCGGAGCAGGCCGCCATCAGGTCGCTGGCGCGGCACTTCAAACGTCGCGGCCTTGACGTCGACGTGGTGGACGTGGACATTCCCGGAGTGTATTGCATCGATTATCGCCGCGTCGGGGCGTGCGCGCAGGTGTCGGCGATCATAGTGCCGACGCGCTGGGAGCTTGGCGGCAACGCGCTTGAGTCGATTGCGGGGAGCGCCGATCTCGCCCCGATCCGGGAAGTCGTTGTCGTGGAACACGGTGCCGGTCGGTATGCCGGCGAACGCATGGCGGGCGCGCGGGCGCGCCTGGAGGCGCGCGGAGTCGCAGTGCGCGTGGCGCATGCGGAGGGGCGCGTGGACGGAGGCGTCGACTTTGCCCAGGCGGTCAACGCGGGCGCGTCGCGTGCGACGGGCGAGATCCTGCTGGTGTGTGCGGACGTCGTTTCGGGGGACGTCGTATCGTGCGCGCAACAACTCGCAGGATGTCTCGCGCGAGGCGAGGTAGGGGTCGTCGCTCCGCGGCTCCTGTATGAGGACGGCCTGGTGCAGCATGCGGGTCTCTGCATTCGGGAAGATGCGACCATCGGGTACCTGAACCAGAACTTCACTTCGAACATGGGCGGCGGCTACCACGGAGCTGCCGAATGCAGCTGCGATTACAGCGCTGCGGGGCCTGACTGCCTGGCGTTTCGCGCCGCCGACTTCCAGGCGGTAGGGGGGATGTCCTCTCTGGGGGGAAGCGCCGAGATCGAGGCGGTCGATTTCTGCTTCAAGATGCGCGCTCACATGCGGAAGTCCGTCACGGTGTTGCCCGACGCGACGCTCGTTACCCGTGCGCTGGTGCTGTGGCAGGACAGGGTCGCGGATTTCGCCGATCCGCACAGCGAGGGCGTTCGCGCGCTGTGGGAGCGCTGGGGCGGGGACATGCGCGTCGACGTCCTTGCAAACCCTCATGTTGAGCTGGGAAGTTCGTATTTCCGCCTCGCCGGCGACGCAGACGCCTCATAGCGCGAAGCAAGCAAACGGCGCGCGGTGCGCGTAGAGTGCGGCGCTATTAGTTGTCGGCCATGTTCTGGTAGGCGTCGCACACCTCGTTCGCGTCGCCGATCATGCGCATCTGGCTCTTCTCGATCCAGAGCGCTCGATTGCAGAGGCGTCTGACCTGGTCGACCTGATGCGACACGATGAGCACCGTCGTGCCGTCCTCGATCATGCGGTTGATCTTCGCCTCG
This sequence comes from uncultured Eggerthellaceae bacterium, assembly GCA_964490925.1. GTDB lineage: Bacteria > Actinomycetota > Coriobacteriia > Coriobacteriales > Eggerthellaceae > CAZBEP01. The sequence goes on from CAZBEP010000006.1 coordinate 15,763, forward strand.
CACTTCTGCTGGAACAGGAAGTCGCCGACGGAGAGCACCTCGTCGACGATGAGCAGGTCGGGTTCGGTGACGGTGGCGATGGCGAAGGCGATGCGCGCCACCATGCCCGACGAGTAGTTCTTGATCGGCATCTCCATGAAGTCGTGGAGCTCGGCGAAGTCGATGATCTCGTCGATGTGCTTGTCGAGGAACTTCTTCGAATGCCCGAGCAGCGCGCCGTTGAGGTAGATGTTCTCGCGCGCCGTGAGCTCGGGGTCGAAGCCGGCGCCGAGCTCGATGAGCGGCGAGACGGTGCCGCTGACGGCGCAGCTTCCCTTCGAGGGCTCGAGCACGCCCGCGATGATCTTGAGCAGCGTCGATTTGCCCGAGCCGTTCGTGCCGACGAGGCCGAACACATCGCCGCGGCTCACGGTGAAGCTCACGTCGTCGACGGCGACGAACTCCTTGAACATAAGCTCGCGCCGCGCGATCTTGATGAAGTACTCCTTGAGGCTTTGGATCTTCTCGTTCGCGACGTTGAAGATCATCGACACGTGGTCGACGACGACGAGGGCGTCGCCAGGCGAGGAATCGTCGGCGCGGCCAACCACGAGGTTCTCGGTTTCTCCTGCTATCTGTCGCGCGCTGCTCATGCGAGGTCTCCTGAAACCGTCCGTGCGATCACACGTACAGGATGAACTTCTTCTCGAGCTTCTTGAACACGAAAAAGCCGACGGCGAACGTGACGACGGCAAAGACGGCGCACAGCCCGAGCTCGATTGCGAAGCTTGCGTCGGACGGAAGGGGGATGCCGGTGACCATCTGGCGGAAGGCCGACACGAAATGATACATCGGATTGAACTGGATGAGCGCGTACACCCAGTCGGCACCGAAGTTCGCAAGCGCGTCGTATGGCCAAAACAGCGGCGTGAAGTAGTACCACACCGACATAAGCACGCTCCACAGGTGCATGACGTCGCGGAAGAACACCGACAGCGCCGAGACGAGGTATCCGACACCGAGCGTGAACACGACGAGCTCGATCATAAGAACAGGGGTGAGCAGGGTTTTCCAGCTCGGCACCATGCCGAAGAAGGCGAGCACGCAGATGATGGGAACGAGCGAGAACAGGAAGTTCACGAGCGCGAAGATCGCCTTCACCGTCGGGAACACGATCTTCTCGACGCGCACCTTCTTGATGAGCGGCGCCGCCTCGAGGATCGAGGACATGGCGCCGTTCGTTCCGTCCTGGAACACGGTGAAGAACGTCTGGCCGAGGATGAGGTAGACGGGGAAGGCGTACTGGTCAAAGCTGAAGCGGAAGATGTTGCTGAATACGAGCGACATCACGATCATCATGAGCAGCGGGTGGAGCATGCTCCAGACCACGCCGAGCACCGAGCGGCGATACCGGAGCTTGAAGTCCTTCGACACGAGGTTGAACAGCAGGTACAGGCTGTTTTTGTTCTGCCGTCCGTTCCAGGCGGTCGTGCGGGCAAGGCCGGGCATCAGCGCTCCTTTGTCTTTGGGCAGCGTCAGCGTAGCTCAAGGCCGCACGCTATCCGGACGATAGCCTGCGTGATCGGAGAAGCGCGTAACGCATCTAAACGACAATTCTAACACGGAGGGGGTTTCCTGCCGGAAAGAGCATCGAATCATCGCGACGAGCGCGCCGGGGCGCGCCATGAGCGCGATCGTGTCGTCCGGAGCCGCGAGCGCCGGCGCGTGCGGCTCGGAGGTGGCGTCGTACGGCGGCGGCGCGTCTGCGAACGCGAGCGCCAGCGCGCACG
>CAZBEP010000006.1:17631-20709 GCA_964490925.1 uncultured Eggerthellaceae bacterium
CAGGGCTGCGGGCTCCGCCCCAGGGCTGCGGGCGGCGGTTCGCGCCGTCCTGCGTTATGATTCCCCCAGGCATTTTCGAGCAGCTTCGGCATGCCGCCCGCGTCGGGCGGTTCGACGGAAAGGACGGCCATGGGAGTGCGATTCGGCGCGGCGAAAGCGGCAGCCTCGCTTGCCACCTGGGGGCTGAGGCACGTGTTTCGGCGCCCGGCCGCGAACTTCCCTGGGAAGGCCGCGCTCTACGTCGATCCGCGGCTCATCGCGCACCTCGCCCCGAAGCTGCGGTGCGGGTCGGTCGCCGTTGTGGGCACGAACGGCAAGACCACCACGGCGAACCTCGTCGCCGACGCGCTCGAGCGGGCGGGGCGCTCCGTCGTGTGCAACCGCACGGGCGCCAACCTCGATTCGGGGGTGGCGACGGCGCTGCTGCATGCCGGCCGGGTCGACTGGGGCGTGTTCGAGTGCGACGAGCTGTGGCTCGCGCGCATCCTCCCGCAGCTGCGGGCGAACTACGTGCTGCTGCTCAACCTGTTCCGCGACCAGCTCGACCGCGTGGGGGAGATCGACCGCATCCAGGACAGCATCGTCGGGGCGCTCGCGTCGTCGCCGACGACCGCGCTCGTGTACAACGGCGACGACCCGCTCTGCGCGACGATCGCCGCGCGGGCGGCCGAGCTTCCGGAGCGCGCGGGCGTGCCCTCGATCGCGTTCGGCATCGACGAGGACTTGATGCTTGCGCAGAACACGGTGGCGGACGCGACGATGTGCCAGCGCTGCTCGTCGATGTTCGACTATGCCTACCGCCAGTACGGACAGCTTGGCGACTACCGATGCCCGAACTGCGGGTTCGCGCGGCCGACGCTCGACTACGCGGCGCGCGGGGTGCGTCTTGGCGCGGACGGTCTCGTGTTCTCGCTCGATCGGCCGGAAGGCGAGCCGCTTTCGGCGCGCGCGCCGTTCGGGGGCGCGTACATGGCGTACAACCTGGCGGCGGTCTTTGCCATGGCGGATCTGCTCGGCTGTCTGCCCGAGGCGACGCAGGCCGCGATCGACGCGTTCGATCCGAAGAACGGCCGGCTCGAGCGGTTCGAGGTCGGCGGGCGCCCGGTGCTGCTCAACCTCGCGAAGAACCCGACCGGGTTCAACCAGAACCTGAAGATCGTCACGGCCGACGTCGGCTCGCGCGCCGTGGCGTTCTTCATCAACGACAAGGAGGCCGACGGCCACGACGTGTCGTGGCTGTGGGACATCGACTTCGAGGAGCTTTCGCGCTGCGAGGGGCTCGTCGCGTTTGCGGGCGGCATCCGCGCGCGCGACATGCAGGTGCGGCTCAAGTACGCCGGCATCGAGGCGGAAGTGGTCGGGGGAGCGCCTGAGATGATGGCGCGCATCGCGTCGCTTCCACCCGACGTGCCGGCGTACCTCATTGCGAACTACACGGCGCTGCCCGGCGTGAAGGCCGACCTCGAGCGGCTTGCGACCGCAGAGGCTTCGGACGCGGCAGAACGCGCCGGCGCAGCCGAGGCCGCCCCCGGGGTCGCCCGAGCCGTCGGTGGCGCGGCATCCGTCCGAGCCGCCGACGGCGCTGTGCGCGTTCACGTACAGCGCGATTCGACCGTTTTCATCGTTTCGGAGCCGAAAAACGATGAAAACGGTCGAATCGTTCCCGTCGTCCCCGTGGAGGCGGCGCCGGGGTCGCCCGAGCTGACTCCGACCGAAGGCGGGGCGGATGCGGGCGGCGCTGCTGCGGCGCGCGGCGACGACGAGGGCGAGGATCCGCTCGTCGTCGCGCACCTGTTCCCCGACCTGCTTAACCTCTACGGGGACGGCGGCAACGTGCGCGTGCTGTCCGAACGGCTGCGCCGCCGCGGCGTCCCGTGCGAGGTGTGCCGCGTGCGCCATGGCGAATCCGTCGACCTTTCCGGCGTCGACCTCGTGTTCCTCGGCGGCGGCCCCGACCGCGAGCAGCGGCTCGCCTCGAAGGGGCTGTTCGCGATGCGCGACGACCTGCGCGCGTTCGCCGAGGACGGCGGGGCGCTGCTCGCCATCTGCGGCGGCTATCAGATCCTCGGGTCGAGGTGGCTGCTCGGCGACGAGGTCGTCGAGGGGCTCGGGATCCTCGACATCGAGACGCGCCGGCCGGGCACCTCGGCCGACCGGCTCGTCGGCAACGTCGTGCTGCGCTCGCGCATCGCGACGCGCCCGGTGGTCGGCTACGAAAACCACGCCGGCCGCACGTTCCTCGGTGCGGGCGTCGAGCCGTTCGGGGGGGTCGTCTCGACGGTCGGGCACGGCAACAACGACGCCGACAAGGTCGACGGCGTGCTGTGGCGAAACGTGATCGGCACGTACCTGCACGGCCCGCTGCTCGCGAAGAACCCCGAGGTCGCCGACTGGCTGCTCGCGCGCGCCCTCGAGCGGCGCGCGCGGCGCGCAGGCGTGCCGGCTCCCGAGTTGGCGGCGCTCGACGACGCTGCGGAAATCGCGGCGAACGAGGCCGTCTGCGCGCGGTTCGCGCGGTAGGCGGCCGGAGGGCGCGGGAGGGGGAGCGTTGAACATCGAGGTCGTTGCCGTTGGCAAGCTCAAGGAGCGCTTCTGGAGGGACGCGTGCGACGAGTATCTGAAGCGCCTGCGCCCGTACGCGCGCGTGTCGGTGCGCGAGGTCGCCGACGTCGACCCGACCCGCGCCGGCGGCGCCGAGGCGGCGCGCGGGCGCGAGGGCGAAGGCATCCTCGCGGCGTTGTCCGAGCGGGCGCACGTCGTGCTGCTTGCGATCGAGGGGACGGAGCGCACGAGCGCGGGCATCTCGCGGCGCATCGACGAGCTCGCGCTCGCGGGCGAAAGCGAGCTTGCGTTCGTGATCGGGGGATCTGACGGCGTGAGCGACGCCGTGCGCGTCCGGGCGAACGAGCAGTTGAGCTTCGGGCGCATCACGCTGCCGCACAATCTCGCCCGCATCGTGCTGCTCGAACAGCTCTACCGCGCGTTCAAGATCTCGCGCGGCGAGCCGTACCACAAATGACTTCCGGGAGGCGCCGCGCGAACCTGTGCCGCGCGAGCTTGCGGCCGGCTCGCCCTTGA
>CAZBEP010000006.1:20809-22277 GCA_964490925.1 uncultured Eggerthellaceae bacterium
AAAGCGCGAGAAAGCGCGAGGAGAGCGCCCCGTTCGCGGGCGCTCTCCTCGACGAAAGCGGGGCGCGCAGCGGCGGTCACTCGAACACGACGACAGCTCTTGGCTCCTTGATGCGCAGCGCCATTTGGCTGCAGCCTTTGCAGTTGCATGTAGACGCCCGGGCTGACGATCGAGGCGTGGCGCCCGATCATGCCGTTGCCGAAGAAGTAGGCGACGGCATGGGCAACGTCTGCGCACGCGCCTTCCCCGGAGGACGACCAGCGCACGACGGCGTGTATGCCTTATGGTGCGAGCAGGCTCCCGCGCCCAGAGAGCCTACAGGGGGAGGAAGCGGCGGCACGTCATATGTCGCTTTGCGCTTTCGGTCGCGATTTCGTCGATCCGCCCCCACGGCTCGTCGGAGATCGGCGAATCGGCCCTCGCGAGATAGTCCGCGCCTTCCGCCCCGGTCTACTCGTCGAGCAGGCTCCCCGCCGTCGCAGAGGAGTCGGACGCATCCGCTTTTGCGAGCCCGAGAGCCTCCAGCATCTCGTTCACCTCTTCCTCCCCTTCGAAGAAGAGCTCCGCCTCTTTCGGGTCGAGGTAGCGCATGAGGGTGATGAGCTCGCCGACATGGACCTTCTCTTCGTCTCGGATGTCGGCGAGCACGGCTTTCGCTGCCGGGTCGTCGGTCGCCTGGCAATGCGCGTCATACAGGAAAATCGCCTCGAGCTCCCCGGCGATGTCGTGTCGAAGCGCCTGCATGAGCTCGGCGTTCGACATCTTTCTCTCCACGTTGGCGGCAAAAGGGTTCGGGAATGACGGCATAATTCGCTTCCTTTCACTGTTGTGGCGGTGCCCTTCACCTGCGCCCTTCAGGCGCGGCAGACGAGCCGTCTCTTCGCTTTCGGGTATTGCGCTCTGCGGCCTATTCGGCGTAGATTTCCTTTTCCACCACGAGTTCGTTCTTGATCTTGGCGACGAGCCTTTGCAGCGCGTCGATGCAGTTCGGGCGGATGTCTGCTCCGATAAGCACGTACATGAGCGAGTCTCCGACGTCGCAGACGCCTTCGTTGAGCCACGTGCGCACGTAGTGTACGCCCGGCCAGGTGAGTGCCTCGACCTCTGCGGCGGCCAGACCCTCCGCGTCGTAGGCGAATTCGACCTGTGCGACCTCCGGAAGGTCCTCGACTCCTTCGCGCACCTGCTTTTTCGGAGTGATGCGCACGATGCCGTTGTGCGTGAGGAACATGCCGCATTGTGCGGCAAGCGGATCTGTCTTTGCCTCTTTCAGCCACTGGTCGATGGACGGCTCTTGCTTCGCCACGGGACATCCTTTCCATCATCTTCTCCTGTCGCTCTGCATTGTAACCTACCGGGCGGCGCGGCGGTGTGCAGGCCGGGGTGCGGTCGGATTTCCCCTGCGCGCGCCGGCATGGAGCCGCTACCGTCGGGCGAGACACGACGCGACGGTGCGCCCGATGAACTC
>CAZBEP010000007.1:0-15133 GCA_964490925.1 uncultured Eggerthellaceae bacterium
TCGGGCACGCGGGCGCCTTCCTGCTAGAATTGATTGGCAGGGCACTGAGCTTTACCAACTTGCTGAGCAGTCCGCCGAAAGGCGGGCTGCATTCGTTTTTCGCCCAGGATCGTCGGCCCTCCTATCCGCCGACGAGCACGACGCGCCTCTTGCGCGAGGAGATCGAGGGCAGCTCCGTTCTCATCGTCAGGCATCCCGAAGGGCACGTTCCGACGCAAGACGAGCATTGCACGCAGCTATAGGGATCAAGGGCCCACCTCTGCTCGTCTCGATCCACCTCCAAGGCGCCCGCAGGGCATGCGCGAACGCATCTTCCGCAGAAAATGCAGTCGTCGATCATGCAGGCGACCGTGCCGCGACGCCCCTCGGGAACCGCGCGCGATTCGGCGGGATAGCAGGTCGTTTCCAGCCGAGAAAAAACCGAGCGGACCGTCATTCTTCCCAGTTTGAACGCCTTCATGGAGCCTACCTTTCCGTGCAGCTGATACACGGGTCTATGGTCAGTATGATCATGTTCACATCCGCAAGATCGCAGCCTTTGAGCGCGGCGATCATGCCGGCCAGGTTTTGGGACGTGGGCGTCCGCACGCGCGCGCGGTCGAGGTTCTTCGTCCCGTTGCCGAGCACGTAGTAGAAGGCCTCGCCGCGCGGCTGCTCTATGACATGGGATGCCTGCGCTCCGATTTCGGGCACCCCCTTGACGGGCACGGCGATCTCGCCAGGGGGGATCGTCCTCGCAAGCTCCTTGATGATCTCGATCGACTGGGGAACCTCGCGGGCGCGGACGGCCATGCGGGCGTAGCAATCTCCCCGATCGTCGGTCACCGGATCGAAGGCCGACAGCTTGCCGTAAGCGCCTGTTCCGAACATGCGCGCATCGTAGGGCTCCCCCGATGCGCGCAGAAACGGGCCGACCATCGACAGCCCGACCGCCTCCTCGCGCGATATGCGCGCCACGCCCACCGTTCTGCTCATGACCGACGCGTCCCCGAGAAACGCCTTGCAGATCTGCTCGTAGTCCCCTTTCAGCCCATCGAGCATATCGATCATGCGGGCAAGCTGGTCTTGCGTGAGGTCGCGCTCGAGCCCGCCCACCTTGACGACGCTGAAGATCACGCGGCCGCCCGTCGTCGCCTCGAACACATCGAGCACGCGCTCGCGAAGGCGCCAGCAATGCATGAACAGGCTCTCGAAACCGAAGGCATCGGCGGCCAAACCGAGCCAGAGCACATGCGAGTGGATGCGCGAAAGCTCGTGCCAGATGGCGCGCAGATATTCGGCCCGCTCGGGGATCTGGACGCCCATCATCCTCTCCACCGCCTCGGCGTAGCCCATGCCGTGTCCGAAGCTGCAGATGCCGCAGATCCGCTCGACGATGTAGAGGAAGTTCCGAAAGTCGCGTTTCTCCACGAGCTTCTCCAGCCCGCGATGAACGAAGCCGATCTGCGGAAGAACGTCGATCACCTTCTCGTCCTCGACGACAAGATCGAGGTGCAGGGGTTCGGGCAGCACCGGGTGCTGGGGCCCGAAGGGAATGACGGATGCGGTGCCCATGCTAGACCTCCCTCCCGTCGCCTGCGACCGCAGGCGCGTCGGTGCCCGACAGCGCGCACGCGGCTGCCGCATCGCCTTTCGCGGCGCCCGACGCCTCGGCCTCCTCCTTTGCCCGTTTCGCCGCCTCCCTCGCCTTCTTCTCCGCCGCCTTGCGACGGGCGGCGAGGGCTTCGGGGGAAAGCACGGACATCGGCTTCTCCGCAGAAAGTTTGTAGAAGGCCCCGCCGAAATCGATGGCGATCCCCTCGATGCTCACCCCGAACAGATCATGGATCTCGTTCTCGAACGTGAAGGCGGCGAGGTAGGAGTCCGTAATGGACGGGATACGGTCGCCCGGGCCGACGCCTCGCACGAACATGCCCTCGATCGCATCCTCCTTGCGCAGGCTGTACAGAAGGTCTGCGCCGTGCTCGCCCGATATGGCGAGGAGCTGGACGAAGCGCCATCCGTCCCGCTTGCGGGCCTGCGCCCATGCGGGTATGTCGGCGATGCCCATCTCGCCGTAGATCTCGTTAACGCCCATCCCTCGCACGCCCCTTCCCCTCCGCAGCGATCGATTCGGCCTTCCGGTCAAGCGCCTCGACCCCAGCGAGCACCGCGTCGATGAGCGTCTCGGGCCGCACCGCGCAGCCAGGCGCGTACACGTCTACCGGGATCGCCTTGTCCACGCCGCCGGCCACGTTGTAGCACTCGCGGAAAACGCCACCCGTGCACGCGCAAGCGCCGCATGCGACGACCACCTTCGGTTCGAGCATCTGCTCGTATATCTGCCTCACGACGTCGGCGTTCTGCTCATTCACCGCCCCGGTGACGAGAAAGACATCGGCGTGCTTGGGGTTTCCAGTGTTGACGACGCCGAAGCGCTCGGCGTCGAAACCGGGGCACAGCGCCGCGAGCACCTCGATGTCGCAGCCGTTGCAGCTCGATCCGTCGTAATGGATGACCCAGGGAGACTTGCCCGACCATCCCATAGCGACCACCTCCTACAGCAGCACGAGGACCGTAATGTTGACGCCGCCCGCAACAAGCGCGACCGCCCAGGCGCTTGCGAGCATCGTCTGCCACTTGACACGTGCAAAATTGTTATCGATCCAGATCTCGACCAGGTACACGGCCATCGCCACGGCAGCGGCGAGAACGAGCGACGGCGGGCCTCCCCATACGAAGAACAGACCCACCCAGCCGAGGAAAAGCACGCTTTCGCACCAGTGCATGACCTCGACCTTCGCCAGAGTGAGGCCGCTCATCTCGGTGGTCAGGCCGCGGACGATCTCCTGATGCGCGTGATGGCTCATGGACAAGTCGAAAGGCGACTTGCGCAGCTTGATCGTGAGCACGTAGAGCAGGCCCGCAAGCGCGGCCCACGCGAAGCAGACGGCGGGAACAGGCAAAAAGAGCGCATCGCGAACGGAGAACGACCCCGTTGCCAGATAGAAGACGATCGCCATGACAAGCACCATCGGCTCGTAGGACATCACCTGGACGATCTCGCGCGCAGCGCCGACCTCCGCATACGGAGACCTGCTCGAATACGCCGCAACGATGAAGAGCAGACTCGACAGCGTGACGAGGAAGATGCACAGCAGCAGGCTCCCGCCCGAAAAGAACACGCCTCCGGCGACGACGGCGAAGGCAAGCGCGCATGTCACGTACACCCCTTCGGAGGAATTCACCGACGCTTTCTCCTTGCGCATGAGCTTGCGCACGTCGTAGTACGGCTGCAGCAGCGGCGGCCCTGGACGGCCCTGCATCCGGGCGGAAAGCTTCCTATCGACACCCGCGAGCAGGCAGCCGACGACAGGGCCGAGAACCGCGAACAGGGCGCAGCCGGCAATCGTTGTCACATACGCCATCTGGCACCATCTCCTTTCCCATCGGCGCCTAGAGCGGAAGCGCGAACGACGTTGCCGCGATCGTCAAGGTCGCGACGAGGAGCGCTGCGCTGAGAACGGTCCCGAAAGGCGAGACGAGGCGCTCGCCGAACAGGGGCTCGAGATACATGTTGCGCGCCGGCGCGGCGACGGGCTCGAAGCGCGAACCGAGGTACAAGCGTCTCCGATCGTCCACGGAAACGCCCGAAAGGTACACGCCGACGCGCCTGCCCGAGCCCTTCCTGCCTATGCCGCCGAAAAGCACGGCGAGCACGGCAAGGGCCGCAACGGCCGCAATCCAGAGGTTGTCATCCGTTATGGTCTGAACCGCGGCGCCGAACGCGCCCGCGAGATAGGGCTCGACGAGAGCCGCAGAGACAAGCGGCATCGTCGCGCATCCGAGGATCGCGAGCCCGACCATGAGCGAGATCGCAAGCCATTCGCTGCCGTGAACCGCCCGCTCGACGTTCTCGGGGCTTCCGGCGATGCCCGAAAGCTTTCCGAGCCACTTCGCCCAGAACATGAAGGTCGCGGCAGAGCCGAAGGCGAGAAGCAGCATGAGGATCGCGTTGCCCGAATCGGCGACCGCCACGATGGCCGCCCATTTCGAGAGCAGCATGCCGAAAGGCGCAATGAACATGCACATGATGCCGACCATCATGAAGCGGGCGAGCCGCGGCATGCGCTCGAAGAGCAGGTCCATGTCCTCGATGTCCCGGCTGCCGATGCGGTGCTCGGCCGTGCCGACGCATAGAAACAGCAGCGACTTGGCTATGGCATGGAACAGAACGAGGAAGCATGCCGCCCATACGGCCTCGGCCGACCCAAGCCCGGCGCACACGGCGATAAGTCCCAGATTGGCGATCGTCGAATACGCAAGCACGCGCTTCGCGTTCGACTGCGAGATGGCGAGCATCGAGCAGAGCAAAAACGTGATGCCGCCGACGAGGGTCACCATCAGCTGCGGCACCACGCACACGGCCAGCACCGGGGCAAGCTTCACGAGCAGGAACACGCCCGCTTTGACCATCGTCGAAGAATGGAGCAGGGCGCTTGTGGGCGTCGGGGCGACCATCGCACCGAGAAGCCAGGTATGAAACGGCATCTGCGCGGCCTTCGCGAGGCCGGCGAAGGCGAGCGCCGCAACCGGCAGGGCAACGAGCTCGGGGTGGGACGCCCCGATCGCGATGAGCTCGGAAAGGGAGAGCGTCTCGAAGCGGATCGCGCTCGCGTATAGGGCCGCGAGAAACGCGATACCGCCAAGCAGATTCATGTTGATCTGGCGAAACGCGTTGCGGATCGCCTCGTCGGTCCTCGTGAAGCCGATCAGGAGGAACGAGCATGCCGTCGTGACCTCCCAGCCGGCGAACAGCCACACCATGTTGTCGGAGAGCACGATCAGAAACATCGCCCCCAGAAACGCGAACATGAGGGAGAAGAAGGCGGGACGGCGATCCTTGGCCCCCTTCGGCTCATGAGCCTGGAAATCCGCCATATAGCCGATCGCATACACGCAGATACCCGACCCGACGACACCGATAACGAAGGTCATCAGAAGCGACAGGGAATCGACGTAGAGCCCGTTTTGCACCCGAAGCTCATGGGCGAAAAGAAACTCGAACACAAGCGAGCCGATCAGCTGAGCGGCCGCAAGGAACCCTGCAAGCACGTTGCGGTAGCGAACGGCGAAGGCGATGACGACTCCCGCAACGAGGATGCTGATGAGCGCGCAGACGGCGTCGGCTGCCGCAAAGCCCACCGCGAACGAAACCCAGCCGGTGCCGAGATTCATCGCTATCAGGGCGATCGAGGCGAGCGCTATCGCCGCCGAGGCGGCGCAGACGAGCAGCCTTCGCGCCTTCTCGGCGCGCACGGCGAGCAGAAGCGCCGCAATCAGGATTGGAAACACGATAAGAAACGCCAGTAACTCCATAGATCCTCCTTCCCGCCGTGCCATTCGACCCTGCAGGGCCCTGTGCGCAAAAAACCTCGCGCCCCCGCCCGACCGGCGAATCGCGCCATTGGGTCGTTTGGCGTGCTTTAGAAAGTTTTCGGATTATGTACAATATGGTCGGAAGGCGTGATCGGTCATCGAAGCGGTCGCGCCCGCGAGCAGCTCTTAGAAAACCATCACCTGCCTGTCATATCGTTTCGCGCTTAGATCCTTCTTTAGCGAGGAGGCTCAAATGGGCATTCCCGTGGCAGAGATCCTCGAACTCCACGCACTGGACGGCGTACGGGTGATCGCAGGCCATCGCAGCCTCGGGCGAACCGTGAATGGGCTCGCGATGATGGAAGATCTCGAAGGCATCCAATGGATCCGCCCGAACAACATCATCCTCACGAACGGCTACGCCCTCGGGGTTAACATCGACCAGATCAGGGAGGTCTTCAGCGCGTTAAGCAGGCAGAAGGTCTCTGGGGTGTTCATCAAGTTCGGCCGCCATATCCCCGAAGCCCCGCAATCCATGATCGAGGCGGCGAACGCCTACGGCATCCCCCTCGTCGCGCTTCCGTCGCATTCGACCCCGACCCAACTCATCAACACCATCTCGTACGAGATCTTCCGCAACGAGTCCCACGACCTGAGCAACTCCTACGAGGTGGACATCCTGTGCGACATCATCAACGAGAACGTCGACTGGCACATCCTCAAAAGCAGGCTCACCCAGATGGAATGGAGCACGCGCCGGAAGATGGGGATCGCCCTTCTGAGAAGCGACGAGCTGGTCGCACCGCAGGATCTCGCCGACGTCTGCGCCGATGCGGGGTTCAAGTACTCCTTCCAGTTCTATCGAAAGCAGGTCGCTCTCGTTGATTTTCAAGAAATCGCGCAGCATCGGCAAGAAGAGCTGGCGGGCGTGCTGTCCGATCGCGCCCGCGACCTACTCGCCCTCGCCGAACGGCGCTTCCCCGGGCATTCCTGGCGCATCGGACTCGGCTCGGTCTGCACAAGCCTCACGATGCTGCCCGTCGGCTACAAGGAGGCGCTTGCCGCGCTCTGCTTCGGCATTGCGGAGCGCGCCGAGAGCCGCATCGTCCCCTATGAGAACCTGGGGGTCTTCGCCGCGCTGCTCGAAAGCCGATGCAGAAAGAAGCTCGAGGCCTGCCTCGGGAAGCTGATCTCGCTGCTCGAGCAGCGCGACCCGAACAACAGTGCGGATCTCGCCCGCACCTTCAAGGTCTACGCGCGCAGCCACTGCTCCATCAAGACGGCCGCCGAGACCCTGTTCGTGCACCCCAACACCGTCCGCTACCGCATCGATATGATCAAGCGAACCATGGAAAGCCACGTTCTGCCCGAAAGCGTCGAAACGAACATCGCGCTGCTGTGCGCCTTCGTCCGTTGGCTCGACGTGTACAACGCGGAAATCGGATTCGCGCAAAGCGAGGACCCCGACGCCGAGCGGCAAAGCACGAAAGGCTCCTTTGCCCGATAAGCGCTTCGCCTTGCCGACCGATGCCCGCAAGGAGCGCGGAAAGCGGCCGACCCCGTGTCCTCGCGCACCTCGCCCGATGCCGATGCCCGCAAGGAGCGCGGGAGACGGACATGCGAGCATGCCGCCCCGCGCTCCCGCAGCAAAGGCCTCGCCGATGCGCTGCCTGTCTTTCGCACCGGGTCAGCCCCTGCCGGCACATGGGTAGGGTTCGCCGCACGGATCGATCAGCCTTCGACCCCCCGCTCGGCCGTCTGCTCCTCCCACAGAAGGGCGACGGGCTTGCGCTCGTTGCACGTCTTCTTCAGGCCCGTCTTGCTGAACAGCAGATACACGACGATGCCGATGGCCGTCCACACGCAGGTCATGATGATGCCCGTCAGGTTCGTCTGAGCAAGGCGCACGAAGATCGCGACCAGACCGACGATGGCGATGACGGAGACGAGCCAGAACGCCTTGAGGCGGAACGGAGCCTTCACGCCCTTCTGATGGGCTCTGATCGAGCTGGCCACGCTGATAACCCACGAGACCGCCGTCGCGGTCACGACGAGCGACACGAGGGTGTCGAGCGCAGACCCCGACCAGCACAGCGCAATCTGGCCGACGGCCGTCACGACGAGCGCGATGTAGGGTGTCCCGCCCTTGCTCACCTTGCCGAGCACCTTGGGCAGATCCCCGTCTACGCCCATGGCGTACGGCACGCGGGCACCCGTCATGAGCAGGCCGTTCGAGGTCGAAACGCAGGCGCACAGGCCGCCGATCGCGATGACGACCGCGCCGACCGTGGTGAAGGTGTTCATCGCGTCGACGGGGGGAGACGACGAAGCGGCCAGCTCCGCGCCGGGAAGCAGCCCGTTCATCACGTAGGTGAACAGGGCGAAAACGATCGCGCACGTGCCGAGCGAGAGCATAATCGACTTCGGAACATCCTTCGGAGGATTCTTGAACTCGCTCGCCATGTTCGGAATCGTGGACCATCCGCCGTAGCTCAGAATGCACATGGCCATGGCGGTGATGATGCCCTCGAGGCCCCCGGGCGTCCCCTGCACGAAGGGGTCGAGCAGATCGGGATCCATGTTCATGCCGCCCCAAACGATGAAGAGAACCATGATCCCGATGACCACGCCCGTCGAGATCAGCTGGACGGCGCGGCCGCCGCCGCTTGTAAACAGGTTCGCCAGCAGGTACAAGGCGGTGAGGATCGTCGCCGTGATCGGGACGTTAAGCTGGATATCGCCGCCTGTGACCAGGCTGAGAAACGCCGACAGATACGAAACCGTGGCGACCGTCACCATCGCGGGACCCAAGCCCTGGCCGCCCCACAGCGCCCAACCGCTCAGAAACGACAGGAAGCTGCCCGCCTCCCCTTTGAACGTTCGCTTCGGGTAGACGTAGGCGCCGCCCGCTTTCGGAAGCGCCGAGGAGATCTCGCAGAACACGAGCGCGACGCAGAACACGAGCGCGCCCGAGAGGATGAAGCCGAGGCAGGCCGCAGGGCCGGCGAGCCCGGAAATCGTACCGCAGATAACGAAGATCGTGACGCCGATCATGGCGCCCGTGCCGATAGCCCATCCGTCGACAACGCCCAGCTTGCTTTTTGACGCATCGAGCTCTCTCGTTTCGGCCATGTCCTTCTCCTTCCAAAAAGGCGTGGCTGAACGGGCGGGCGCATCGCGCGCCATCCCCCCGGCAAGCAAACGCCGCTCGCTCGCGATCACCGGAAGCGATCGCCCATTCGGCCCGTCAGATGCCGGCGCGCAAGCCCTTACCGCAGCGCCGGCCGGAAATGCGCCCGCCTGCAGCCCGCGCGTCGGACGCAGGCGGGCAAGGGCGTAGAGCACGCACCTCCGAGGAAGAAGCGCTTAGGCCTCTTCGAATTCGGTGCGGTCGATGATCTGCTGCTGAACGTCGGGACCGAGGTCGATGAAGCGAGCGGTGAAGCCCGCCACGCGAACCATGAGGTCGGAGTAGTTCTCGGGATGCTCGACCGCATCGATGAGCATGTTGCGGTCGACGATGTTGTACTGCACCTGGTATCCGCCCAGGCTGAAGTACGCATCGTTGAGATCGATGAACTTGTCGGTTCCCACCTGGCCTTCGATGGCGGCCGGATTGAACTTCATGTTGAAGAGCGTCGACTGCAGGTTCATGTCGTTGATCTTGCATGCGGAGCGGATAAGCGCGGTCGGCCCGTTCCTGTCGGTGCCGGGATAGGCCGAAAGAGCTCCGTCGCTTACCGTATCCTGCGCAAGGCGGCCGTCGGGCGTTGCCCCGCAGGCCTTGCCGTGGAGCACCTGCGTCGTGACGGACAGCGTGGAGGGCTGCCATTTCTCGCCGACCCAGTTGTCGACCTGCGTCGCCGCAGAGGCCCACTCGTCGTACAGGCTCACAGCGAAATCGTCGACGAAGTCGTCGTCGTTGCCGTACTTCGGCGCGTCGAGCAGAGCCTTGCGCATCTCGTCGTAGCCTTCGAAATTCGCGTCGATCCCCTGCTTGAGCTCGGCGAGCGTGAAGCGCTTCTCCTCGAACACGCATCTTTGGATCGCCGCGAGGCTGTTCGCGACGTTGATGATCCCGCACGAGATGACGTAGGCCGGGTCGCTGTACCGGCAGCCGCCCGAATAGGCGTCCTTGCCGCGCTCGAGGCAGTCGTCGAGCAGGGCGCTCACGAACGGATGCACGAGCCCGATCGAGTTGTGAACGGCCATGATGACGTTCCAGTAGTCCTCCTCGCGCTTGACGATATGGTGGAGGACCCGGCTGTACTCGGCCTCGATCTGCTCGATGGATTCCGCGTTCACGAAATCGAGCTGCGAATCGACGAGCTTGTCGCCCGTGATGGGGTTGACGCCGTTGTTCATCACGAGCTCGAAGATCTTGAGGTTATTCGTATGCGGAATGGCGTACATCGGCATGCGGTTGCCGCATAGCTGCATGTCGACGCAACCGCAGGGCGCCCAGTCGCGCGCGTCCTCGAGGGTGGCGCCGGTGTCCTGCATGAAGCGCTTCGTGGCCATCTCGTCGTTGAAGAGGGCGGGATACCCCGAGCCAGCCTTGATGCACTCGACAACGGCGTCCTTGAACTCCTTGGACATGTCGTTGCGCCAGCGAACGGACAGCGTCGGCTGCCAGGTGCGGACGTTGATGCCCGCCTTAAGAACGATGGGCGAAAGCTCGTTGTCGGCAGGCCTGCCGTAGCGGTCCACGCCGCCGAGCGTCAGGTTCTGGTAGATCGACCCGCCCAGATAGGATTCCGTGAACACCGGATGCAGGCGGCCGATCTCCGTGCACTTGATGCGCAGAAGCTCCATGTACTCGAGCACTTCGTCGTCGGTGATGGTGCCGGCTTCCTTCGATGCGAGATAGGGGCGGTAGAGGTACTGGTCGAGCCGCCCGGGCGAGATCCCCCGGCCGTTCAGCTCGATGAAAAGGCACAGGTGCGCGAACCAGAACGCCTGGACGGCCTCCTGGAACGTGTCCGAGGGCTCTGCGGGGACCTTGCGGCAGATGCGCGCGATCTCGATGAGCTCGGCCTTGCGCTCGGCATCGGAGCAGGCGTCGGCGAGCCGCTCGGCCTCGTCCGCGTAGTTGTTCGCGAAGGCGATGACTCCTTCGAGCGCCAAGATGGTGCCCTTGTAGTAGTTGAGCCTGTCGAAAAGCTCCTCGTTCGACGGCTCGCCGAGCTCCTCTATGCGCGCCTTGCACACGTCGATAAGCCCGTTGCAGCCCATGTCGATGATCTTCTGGTAGTCGGCGATAACGCGGCCTTCGGGCACGTCGAACATGAAGCGCAGAAACACGATCTGCGCCTGCATCTTATCGATCAGCTCGAAGTCGTCCATGGTGTCCTTGAGCACGCTTTCCGCCTGACTGCGCCAGTCGCGGCCCTCCCAGAACTTCGCCGCCTCCTTGATGGCCTCCGCGTCTTCGGGATAGATGCGGTAAATGCCCAGGCGGTCGCCTTCCTTCTTCTGAAGCGTCCCTTCGATGTAGGCCTCTTCCTCGCGCTTGATGTGCTTGAAGGCCTCGCGCATCCAGGCTTCGTACTCGGGATAGGCCTGCGTGCCCAGAAAATGCCTCGACTGGGAGCCGACGAGAAGCTCGCCCTCCCAGATCTTCGGCGTCATGTTGGACAGAATGTATTTGAACGCACCGCCGGCGCGCAAGCTATTGTGCTCGTTCCAGTGCTCCTTCACGTATTCGGTATAGAGACGAGCCCGCTCGGAGTCTACATACGCCTCTTTGCTCAACAGCTCCCGATACCGCTTCTCGACCCGGGGCGTCGATGGCGATCCGCTTACTTCGCGATCGACGATCTCCTTTTCTACCATTCTGCATCCTCCTTCGCTGCTTCGTCGATTCCCGCAATGAAAACCGCCAGGGAGCCTGTCGCGAAGCCAGCCCCCTCGCCTTATGCGCTGCGCGGCTCGACCGCCCGTGCATCGGGCGCGAACGGCATCTCCGAAGCGCCGCCCGCGCCCGCATCGCGCCTCTTAGAACGGGTAGTCGAGCGCCCATGCCTCATGCACGCCGCGACCGTTCCACACGACCTTGCCGGTGTCGGTGCGGATCATGTTGATCACGCCGCCGTCCTTGACGGGGCAGTGCCCCATGCACCAGCCGCAGCCCATGCAGATGTCCTCGTCGACGACGGGCAGATCGTCCTGCATCTCGATGGCGCCATAGGGGCAAACCGTCTCGCAGGTGCCGCAGCCCGTGCAGTTGTCGAGCTCGAACTTCGGCAGGATCGGGGACTTCTCGAGCATGATGTCCTCTTTCGGCCAGTCGCGCACGAAGCCGAAATCGTCGACGACGAGGCCGGTGAAGTCCTTCGTGGACTTGTAGCCCTTGCGGTCCATGAAGGCGTCCATGCCGTCGATGCATTTCTTGAGGACGCCGACGCCGCGGCTGTAGACCGCCGAGCACAGACCCGCGACGGTCGCGCCCGCCATCATGTAGCGCACGCAGTCGTCCCAGGTGAAGATGCCGCCGACGCCGCAGACCGGCCAACCCTTGAGGGATGCCGTCGTCTCGAGCAGCTTGGCGAGCGAGAAGATCTGCCACGGACGGCCCATAAGGCCTCCGACGGCGTACGGGCCGCCGTAGAACGTGCCCGTCTCATGGTCGATCCACGTGCCGTAGAACGCGTTGTTGGCCGTGAGCGCGGCGGCGCCGGCGTCCCTGACCGCATGGGAGACGATCGCCTGATCGACGCATTGCGGCGTGGCCTTGAAGATGACGGGGAGCTTTACCGCCTCGACGGCGTGCTTCGTGATCATGGACGCCTTGGCCGGATCCATGGCCTGGGGAGCGCCGCAGTCGAGCTGCGAGACGTCGGCGCCGAAGGTCGCATGCGGGCCGCCGGTGTCGAGCTCGATGGCATCGACTCCGATGGACTCCATGTCGCGGCAGACGCCCTGCCAGTCGTCCTTCTCCTCGCCCGCCATGGCGACCGAGCCGATGTACATAACGCCGGCGTCGTGGCAGGCCTTGACGATCTTGGGGCCCTCGACACTCATCCACTGGTCGTAGGGGATCTGAGAGAACATCTGGGAGCACACCCACACGTCCTTCATTTCGGGGCCGAACTTCTTCAGAGAGTAGAAGAACGGGCGCGGCCAATGATGCGGGCCGTTGATCTTGTGGATGGTTTTGCCGGTGAGCCATCCGATGCCCTGGTCGATAACCCGCTTGGCCTCAAGCTCCGTTCCGCCGAAGTCGCACGAGGACACGCCAATGGGGTTTTTGCACTTGAAGCCCAAGAAATCGGTAGTCAGATCGGCCATGATGCTCTCCTTCCTTTCGGCAGTTTCCTGCCTTTCTTGGAACGACCTCTGTCGTCCCCCTCTGCGGGCGCTACATCATGCGCCCGACCGTGGTCTGCAGACCGTGCTCCCCGAACAGCCCGCGAACTCGAGCCATGTCCTCGGCGTTCGGGGATTCGAAGCCTCCGTAGGGCGATTCGATATCGAGACCGTCGTACTTGGCCTTCCCAAGAGCGTGAAGGGCGTTGATATCGACCCATTCCACGCCGCCCGAGCGAGCGAACTCGGCCGTGGCGGCAATGTTCTCGTCGTCGTCGTTGACGCCCTTCACGAGCGGCAGCGATATGCGGGTCTCGACCCTCGCCATGATCGTGCGCGCGTTGCGCAGGATCGTTTCGTTGGGAACGCCCGTCCACCGCTCATGGGCGGCCGAATCCATATGCTTGAGGTCGAGCATCACCATATCGGTGACGGCGAGCACCTCGAGAAGGTCTCGCTCCCGCCCGAAGCCCGTGGTGTCGAGAACCGTCGATATGCCCTCCCTCTTGCACATGCCGAACAGCTCCGCCACGAACGCCGCACTCGAAAGCGGCTCGCCTCCGCTCACGGTGAGCCCTCCTCGCTTGCCGTAGAACGGCTTGTCGCGAAGGATCACCTTGAACAGCTCCTCGGTGCTCATCTCCTCCCCGGAGACGGTCACCGCAGAGCGCATGCACGCAGACACGCATGCGAAGCGGCGCTCGCAGCGCGTCCGATCAATGCGAGCCTTGCCCTCGGCACCGATCTCGATGGCGCCGTTCGGACATGCCTTCGCGCATGCGCCGCAGCCCGCGCACCGAGCGGCGTGGAAGTACAGCAGCCGCTTCTTCTCCCACGTCTCGGGATTGGAGCACCAAGCGCATCGCAACGGGCATCCCTTCACGAACACCGACGTCCTGATCCCCGGCCCATCGTGTGTGGAAAACCCCGTGATCTCGGAAACGATCGCTCGTTCCATGCGCACCACCGCTTTCGTCGGGCAAGGGTCGGACAGGGCGGAGCGGGCGGATCGCAAGCCGGTCGGGAAGCCCCCGAGCTTTCGGGGCGGAGCCGCCCGGCTCCGCAGATCGGCCCGCTGCCCCCTTCGTCGAGAAAAAGGCTTCGGACAAGGCGGATGCCTGAGCGCTTCCCTAGATCTTGCCGAGCAGGCGTTCGGGCACTTCCTTGAACATCGCGTTGATGTCGGCCTCGGATATGCCCTGGGAAAGCAGCGCCTTGATGAACATCCTCCAACCGGGGACCGGCTCGTTTCCAGGCTGGCCCGCGTCGGTGATGAGCACCAGATGATCGGTGCCCTTCTCCTTGATGAGCTCCTTGATGAGGTTGAAGCTGTAATCGAAGGCGACCACCCAGTCGTTCATGCCAGGCCACGGAATGCAGCTGCACTCGGCGAACTCGAGGTAGCCGCCCATGTCGATCATCTGCTTCGCCTCGCTCGGCGTGAGGATGGTCATCTCCTGAGTCACGTGGTCCATGAGCACCTCGACGTCGAGCCCCTTGCGGTTGATGTAGTCGAGGATGTCGAACTTCTCCTCATTGGAAACGTGGCAGGCGGAAAGGACGACGCGCTCACCCGCGGTATTGTCGTTGTACTCGGCCATGATCTCGAGGATCTCTATCATCTCGGGCGTCAGCGTCCCCTTGGTGTCGCTGACGCGGATGCCTCCCTCGAGACCCATCGCCTCTTTCTGGTGCGCGGCATCGAGCGACGGAAGCCAGATCTCCTTGCAGCGCTCGTAGTCAAGGGCGGTCTTGACGGCCTCGACGTTCATGCCGCCGACGCAGTAGTTGAGCACCGTGCCGCCGAACACCTTGACGGGGACGAACTCCTCTCCCCGGTCGGCGGCCTCCTTCGCCATCTTGTCGAGGAACTCCTGAATGACGGTGGCGACGTTGTTCGTCATCGTATGATGGTCCTTGAACACGAGAGCCTTCATGCCCGCCTTGCTCGCCTCGATGCAGGTTTCGACCATCGATGGACGCCCGGGGAGCCATCCGCCGAGCGGCGCTCCGTGGACATGGACGTCGATGCCGCCTTTGAGGATCTCCTCGACGCGCTCGGGATCCACCGGCAGTCCAGGGTTGAAGTACATGTACGGCCATGCAGGATGCGTACGTTTGTGCAGCTCGTCTTCGGTAATCGCGCGTCCGAAAGGCTTTTTCGCCCAATCGTCGATAGCCTGGGTCATGATGCATTCCCCCTCTCAAACAGAGACAGAGATTCGTACTAAAGGAATACACGGCGTCTGCAGAGCCCGGCTCGATTGTAAGAGCGTGTGGAAAGAAGAGGAACGCCGCACGGACCGGTTTTGTCCACAGGCAAAACCCAGGGAAGCTTCCGTTGGAAAACGACCAACGGCGCCCGGCGAAAGGCGCGCGAAAGCCTGGGAGCGGTAGAAGGCCCACCTGCGGTGAAGGGACGTTTCACCTGCTCATCGAGGTAGTGAGAGAGATGCCCGCCGATGTT
>CAZBEP010000007.1:15233-20188 GCA_964490925.1 uncultured Eggerthellaceae bacterium
TGAAGGGACGTTTCACCTGCTCATCGAGGTAGTGAGAGAGATGCCCGCCGATGTTGAGAGAGATGCCCGCCGATGTTTCGTGATAAGCACAACCGATCTTCGGTTTCGTTGCTGCAAATCCAAGAGCTTTCCGCTGCCCGAATCGCGGCGGGTCTGCTTGCTAAAATCTCGGCCATAGCGGTGTCTGCCCATACAAAGCGTCGTCTGCCGAGCCCGGCTTCGCAACGCATGCCTTCCAGCCTCTCGAGCGCGCTCCGCACAGCGGCCGCGCGAGACGCCGAGACTGCCGGAAGCCTGCCTCGTTCGTTTGGATCCGAAAGCCGGTGACAGTATGACAACTCGCACGATCTGGTGGCAAAGCTCCACCAATATCAGCGCCTTTCCCGCATATCAGCACGCTATAGAGCAGCATGCGAAGAAATACCTCGGCAGCGACTGCGTCCTCGAGGTCCACGGCGTGCCCTTCGGAACGACAAGCATAGACTACCTTGCCTTTGGAGCCCTCAACGAGCACGAGATACTCCGCAACATGCTGCACGTTCGCGAAGCGAACTCCTACGCCGCGATCGCGCTCGGGTGCTTCCACGACCCGACGCTCGACGCAAGCCGCGAGATCCTCGACATCCCCGTGCTCGGCATGGCGGAAACGGCGATGGCGTGGGCGCGCATGTACAGCAGGTCCCCCGCCGTCGTATTCAACAACGCCACGGCTGCGGACAAAACCATCGTGCACATAGTGGACAGCTACGACATGCGCGACCGCATGGTCGCGCCCCGCTTCTTCGAGCTCGAGGTCGAGCAGCTCGTCGGGGCCTTCGAACGCCCCGAGCCCGCTATCGCCGAATTCGTGAAGGCGGCGCGGTCCGCCGTGGACGACGGCGCCGACATGATCATCCCGGGATGCGGCGTGCTCAACCTGCTCATGGCGAACAGCGGCGTCACGCGCGTCCCCGGCACCGACGTCCCCATCATGGACGTGACCGCAGCGCTTATGACCACCTGCCATGCCGCTGTCCTGATGCACGAGCACAACGGCTTCGGAGTCAGCCGCAGCGCGTTCTACCGAAGCCCTCCCGCCGACCTCATCGACGAGGTGCGGCTCATCTATTTCCCGAACGTCGCGTCCGCCGGATAGCGGGCGGGCACCGTCCGCACCCGGCAGGCGCACCGGTACTGGTTGGAGGAAGTATGAGCATAGGCGAAACGCTTCCCATCTGGAGCATCATCCCCTTCGTGGGAATGCTGCTCTCCATCGCCATATTCCCCCTTGTGAAAGGCGAGTGGTGGGAGAAGCACCAACTGCACGTCGCAGCGTTCTGGTCCCTCGTGTTTCTCGTGCCGTTCTTCATCGTGTACGGGGCGCACGAGACCATCCTCGAGCTCGAGCATACGGTGATCCTCGACTACGTTCCCTTCATCGTTTTGCTGCTCGGCCTGTTCGTCGTCGCCGGCGGCATCCGCATCGGCGGAACGATCGCGGGTACGACGAGGAACAACGCCATCATACTCGCGCTCGGCACGTTTCTGGCAAGCTGGATCGGCACGACCGGCGCCGCCATGCTGCTCATCAGGTTCGTCCTGCGCGCGAACGCCTGGCGCCGAAACCGCAAGCATATCGTCATCTTCTTCATCTTTCTGGTGGCGAACATCGGCGGCTGCCTTACCCCGCTCGGCGATCCGCCGCTTTTCCTCGGATACCTGCGCGGCGTGCCGTTCTTCTGGACCCTGCAGCACATCTGGCCCCTGCTGCTTTTCAACGCCGCGGTTCTGCTCGCGGCCTTCGTCGTCATCGACCGCATCATGATCAAGCGCGAGGACACGACGCCGGAAGAGGCGTTCATCGCCGAGTGCCGAGCAAACGAGCAGGGAGGAAACGGGCACGCGCGGCTACACCTCGAAGGCGCCCACAACCTCGCATTCTTGGCGCTTATCATCGTCGCCGTCATCTTGAACGGATCGATTCCCCAGATGGACGCCTTCATCAACCCCGAGACGGGCGAAACCTACGGCATCTACCTTGACGAGGAGGTGCATCTCGGAATCGAGTACTTCCTGCAGATCATCCTCATCCTCATCGCCGCCGGATTGTCCCTCGCAACGACGAAGCGCGCGGTGCGCGAGCGGAACTCCTTCGAATGGGGCCCGATCACGGAAGTCGCAAAGCTGTTCATCGGCATTTTTATCACGATGATCCCCGCGCTTGCGATACTCGAGGCGCGCGGGGCGGAGCTCGGCCTCAACGGCTCCGCCGGGTTCTTCTGGGCCACGGGCGCACTGTCGAGCTTCCTCGACAACTCGCCGACCTACGTCGTGTTCCTCACGACGGCAGGATCGCTCGGCGCCACAGGGGCCGATGCCGTGGCGACGACGGTCGGGATGGTCGATCCGAAGCTGCTGCTCGCCATTTCCGCAGGCGCGGTGTTCATGGGCGCGAACACCTACATCGGCAACGCGCCTAACTTCATGGTGAAGTCGATCGGCGAAAGGAGCGGGGTGAAGATGCCGAGCTTCTTCGGCTACATGGGATGGTCCGTCTCCATACTCATCCCGCTGTTCATCATAGACACGCTGCTCTTCTTCCTTTAGGCGCACGGGCGCGCCGTCGCCGAAGCGCACGGCGGCGCGCCCTTCCAAGGCGCAGAAGCGCGACGGACGCGGACGGGATGGGCGCGGCGTGAAAGGAGCGGGCGCGCGGTTCGCCGCCTACAGCGGGCGGCGGGCCTCGAGGGCGCGCCCGAGCGTGACCTCGTCGGCGAACTCGAGGTCGCCGCCGACGGGCAGGCCGCTTGCGGGGCGCGTCACCTCGATGCCGAGCGGCTTGATGAGCCGCGCGAGGTAGGCTGCGGTCGTCTCGCCCTCGACGTTGGGGTTCGTCGCGATCACGACCTCGCGCACGCTCTCGGACGCGAGGCGCGCCATAAGCTCGGCAATATGCAGGTCATCAGGCCCTACGCCCTCCATCGGCGAGAGCGCCCCTCCGAGCACATGGTACACGCCCGAAAACGCCGCCGTGCGCTCGATGGGCGGGATGTCGCTCGGCTCGCTCACGACGCAGACGGCCTCGCGGTCGCGCTTGCCTGAGGCGCAGATCTCGCAGAGCTCCCCCTCGGCATAGTTGAAGCACCGCGAGCAGAAGCGCACAGAGTTCTTGACCTCGGCGATCGCGTCGGCGAGGCGCATGGCGGTCGCCCGGTCGGCGTTGAGGATCCACCCGGCCATGCGTTGGGCGGATTTCGGGCCGATGCCGGGAAGTCGCTCGAGCTCGTCGAGAAGCTTTTGGATGGACGGGGCGGAATGCATGTCGCGTTGTGCCTTTCGCGCCGACCCGTCACATGAGACCGGGTATGTTCATCCCGCCGGCCACGGAGTTAAGCCGCGCGGAGCTTGCCTCCCCCACGCCGCGCAGCGCCTCGTTCACGGCGGCGAGGACCATGTCGGACAGCATTTCCGGGTCGTCAGGGTCGATGGCCTCCGGGGCGATGGCGATGCTTTTGATCGACATGTCGCCCATCGCCACGACGGTGACCATGCCGCCGCCAGCCGATGCCTCGAACTCCATCGCCTTGACCTCTTCCTGGACGCGCGCGAGTTCGAGCTGCATCCTCTGCGCCTGCTTCATCATCTTCTTCATATCCATGGTGGACGGCTCCTGTCTGCGTTCCTTGGTAGACGGGCGGCTCACGATGCGCTGCCCCTGCCATTATGCACGAGGGTTCCCCACGCGCCTATAGGAAACGATGATTAATTGCTTTCGGGCGCATCTGCCCCGTGCCGGAGCGGATGCGCCCGAAGCCGAAGCGAGGCGCAGCAACCTGCGTCAATGAGGCTGAGGGCCCAGGGGTGCGGCTCGGCGCGGAGGCGGGCGGAATGAATTGATCGGCGTTTCCTATACCTCTTCGACGACGACTCCCTCCCCGAAGGCCGAAGAGAGCAGCCGCTCGAGGTCGGCTCGCTCCGCGTCGGCGCCGGCCGCAGAGGGCTGCGCCGGGCTGGGCTGCGCGGCGCGCGGCTCGGGGCTGGGCTGCGTGAGCCCGGTCTGCGCGGACGGCGGCTCGGGGCTGGGCTGCGCGGCGCGCGATGCGGGCGCGGGGCGTGCGTCGACGGCGGGGGGCGCGGCGGGCTCGACGGCGGGGGGCGCGGCGGCCGCCGACGCAGCGGGCACCCAGCCCGCGTCGTCGTAGACATCGACGGGCACGGCGTCGTACACGTCGGCGGGAACCTCCTCGTACGGCGGGCCGTCCGCAGGATCCGCCGAAACGGAGGCCGAAGCCGAACGAGCCCGGATCTGCGCCTCCGCCTGCGCCTGCGGCCGGGCCTGCGCCTGTGCCTGTGGCTCCGCCTGCGCTTCCCTCCGGGTCTGAGCCGGCATCGCGGGCGCGAACGCGGCAGGCGACGACGCGGCCGCTGCGGAAACGGGGTCGGCTGTGCGAACGGAAGGAAAGTCGTTCGGCGTCGCAAGCGGCCGGGAGACAGAGAACGGGGTCTCGGCCGCCTCTGCGGTTCGGACGGCTCCGGTCGCAACGGATCCCGCCCGCACGAACGAGAACGAGACGCACTCGCCGAGTTCGCCGAAAAGCGCGCCACGTACGGCCTCGACGACTTCGGGGCGCTGCACGGCTTTGAAGGCGAACTCGCTTTCGGCAGGAAACTCGATCGCAAGGGCGCGCGAGGAAGCGTCGAACGCCGCGCGCGCCGTCACGAGCAGCACCGCGTAGGCCGCCTTGTCGCGCTTCAGCGCCGCGACGGCCGCCTGCCACGCGCGCTGGAGCGCGGCCGGGTTCGCGAGCTTGGCGGCAAGCGCGTCGCTCATACCGGCGGCGCCTTCTGCGGGCGACACCGCGTAGGCCGCCTCCGCCGACCGGGAGCCCGCCGACCGGGAGCCCGCCTCCGCCGACCGGGAGCCCGCCGACCGTTCGGGCGGCGACCCCCCTTGCGCAACCGGGCGGGCGTCCGTC
>CAZBEP010000008.1:0-14904 GCA_964490925.1 uncultured Eggerthellaceae bacterium
AACCGTGTGCCCCGACCGGCCGGCCGGCGCGTCGCCGTCGCGCGACGGCGACGGCAGCCGGTGAGGCAGCCGATAACGGAATCCGCCAAACAACGGGCTACCCGCTCCCCCCTGAACGTGGTACAGTAGGCGCAGCAGCGTGCGTAGCGCCGAAAGCGCCGGAGCCTTAAGATGCCGGCGCTCCTGCCGAGGCGCCGCACGACCTGCGTTGTCGTTCAATGGTACGGAGAGCTGACCGAGAGGCCGAAGGTGCTCGCCTGCTAAGCGAGTACACCCCACAAGGGTGTCGGGGGTTCGAATCCCCCGCTCTCCGCCAGAAATTCTGAAATCGCCAAAAGAAGCTGTTGATCGAAAAAGAAGCCCGGTCTCTTCGATCGGGCTTCTTTGCGTCGGCTGCAATATCGGAAGGAAGGATCAGCGGTCGATGACGGCCTTGAGACGGTTCTTCTCTGCGGCGAGGTTTTCGAGCTTCGGTCGCACGTAGAACGCCTGGGTGACGCTCGGGTTGCAGTGGCCGAGCCACTTCGACAGCAGCTCGACTTTCATCCCGGCGTTGATGCATGCGGTCGCGAAGGAGTGCCGGGCGGTCATGAGCGTCACGTTCGGCAGCCCCGCTCTCTCTCGTGCGGCCCTGCTCACCTTGCGCATCTGCGAGGGGCTGCAGCGCCGCCCGTAGGCGTTCGTGATCCAAGGGCCTTTTCCAAGGCCGAGCTCTTTGAT
The DNA here is from genome assembly GCA_964490925.1 of uncultured Eggerthellaceae bacterium. Classification (GTDB taxonomy): domain Bacteria; phylum Actinomycetota; class Coriobacteriia; order Coriobacteriales; family Eggerthellaceae; genus CAZBEP01. The sequence goes on from CAZBEP010000008.1 coordinate 721, forward strand.
CATTTCGACAGTCGAACCAAGGAGGGGCACGGCTCGCATCTGACGCGTCTTCGGCAGCGTGAGAGTCGTCCCTCCCGCGCCGTGGGTGTAGGTCTGCCTGACGATCAGGCAGCCCTGCCCTAAGCGGACGTCCTCGGCGTCCATGCCGAGGATCTCCCCGCACCGGAGCCCTTCGAGCAGGCCGAGCGTGTAGGCGCGCAGCACCATCACGTCGAGCCTGCGACCTCGCGAGCTCTCTTTGAGGGCGGCGAGGAAGGCGTAGATCTCGTCGAAGGTCGTGAGCCACACCCCTTCGGGATGCTCGTCTTCGTTAACGATGTCCTTCACAGCCGGAATCTCGACGGTCTGCGGGTATTCGAATCGGAAGCCGAGCGCCGCGTTCTCCTCGATCAGCCCGAGTCGGACGGCGAGGCTCAGCACGCTCGACAGCGTGCCTTTCGCGGATCGCGCCTGGCGCCTTGTCGGGCAAGCCTCGATCATGGCCTGGATCGCGGGGACGCCGATCTCGCTCATCGGGACATCGGCGAACGCCGGCATGAGGCGAAGCGACAGGTCCCTCTTGTAGCCCGAGAGCGTCGTCGTGCGGAGCTTCTTCACCTTCTCCGGCCAGAACACGTTTTCTACAAAAGCGCCGAACAGGTAAGGTTCGGCGGTTGCGCCGATTGATGTCGTCATGCTATATTCACCTCGTTTTCGCACCTAACCAAAAGGTGCGGATCGCTGATCCGGAGACGTCACTTGCCCGGTTGCGGTCTCCGGATCTTTTGTTTTGCAAGGTCTAAACGCCATTCGGCGAAGCGCACCACCTCCTCTCGATCTGAATAGGGAAGACCGCCCCACGCGCGCATCAGGCGCCGCTCAAGCGCGTCTCGCTCGCTCTCGCTCGCTTTCATTCCGAGCAGAAAGTCCGCGCTCGCTCCGAGCGTCTGGGCGAGCGACGCGAGAACCCTTGCGCTCGGCAGCGTCTTTCCCTGCAAGTAGCGGGAGAGCTGTTCCGGCGCGATGCCGGCCCGCGAGCTTATCTCCGTCTTGGTCAATCCCGTGTCCGCGACAGCGCCTTTGAGTTTCAAGGCGAAGCGCTCGGCGAGCCCGTCGTCTTCTCTCATCGAACCTCCTTCCTTCCGATATTGGACTGACGAAAAAGTTTAGGTGGTCTTGATTAAAAAAGCAAGACCAAGGAAGGAGGGCGTGATGGCCCGCAAGAGCAAGGACGAGGCTTACGGGCATCCGTCAGAGGATGTCATAGAGCCCCCTGTTCCCTTAAAGCCGCCGGAAAACCCGGCGATGGTCTGTGCCACCCCCTACTTCGTCCTCGGAAAACGCGATCTGACATCGAGCGCGAAGCTGGTCTACGGGACCGTCTACGGTTTCACGAGGTGGGGTGCCGCACGCGAGTACTACGGCGGGATCGACTACCTCTGCCGCCGTCTCGGCATCACGCACGGCACCGTGGTCTCGTCCTTGAAAACCCTCTGCGACAAGGGATACATCCACGTCGCACGGGAGCACAAACCAGGCTGCACCACGTCCCGCAAACGCTACGTCGCCGACCTCGATCTCGTGCGCGGAGAGCTCGAAAAGTGGGTGGGAGGGCTCGCGCGGCGCGCGTTCGCGCTCGAAAAGAAATATGCCAAATGGATAACCTACGTGCGGGCGCTTAAGGACTTCGATCGCGGATGGCGCGAGTATCAAAGATTCTGCCGGGAATGCGGCTTTGACTGCAAGCCCGGCAAAGACGCGGCGGCCGCCCTTGCCGCATTGCGGAAAGCAAAGGGCGAGCGCGCGTCCTCGGCAGGCAACGCGTCCGCGCCGAGCGAGGCGAAGGAAGAGAAAAGCCCGCGCGCCGATCCCGCTGAGAAGGCGGGCGCGGCGGAAGACATCGGGCGCCTTTCCGAAGATCCCCAAGCCGGGGATCGCCCGAATCCAAAAATCGGAAACAAAAATAAAAGAGGGACGGATATAAAAACCCCCCAAACCCCCCTTGCCCGGACGGCGGGCCCTTCGTGCGCTTCCTGCCCGCATCGCCAAACGCGAGCCTTGAAGCCCACCCCGACCTCCTCGATGCCGTCTTTCACCGCCTCGGAGCGCGAGGCGTTCGACGAGATCTGCCGTGTCGCCGTGAACAAGAACCACCTCGGCAACCGAAGCGGGAGGGTCGCCACGGCGCAAGCCTACCGGGACGTCCTCGATTGCGGCTTCGAGCCCGCCGACGTGCTCGCCGCCTGGCGCGAGAGGCAGGCGCAGGCGGAGCGCACGGTCTCCTCTCGGCGGATGTTTCCGCAGGTGAAGCGGTGGCTTGTCGATGACGCGCCGACATCCGCCCGCACGATGCTCGCACAAGCCCGCCGTCGTCGGGCAGAAAAGGACCGTCGCCGACGAGAGCTTGCCGCGAAAGCCCGCGCGGCAGCCGAAACCCCGCCGAGTGAGGAGGAGGTCAAGGCGTTTCTCTCCGAGACCGACGAGGCCTTCGGCGCGCTTGAGCGGCGCCGCCTCGCCGCCCACATGCGGGCGAGAGCCCCTGAGTGCGTGGGCGTCTCGGACGAGGCCCGGGCCCGGGCCGAGGCCGAGGAAAGGGAGCTTTCCGTCCAGGCGAGAGAGCTCTTCGAAAAGAGGCGCGACGAGGCGCGGGAGCGTTTGGTCGAGCAGCGGCGGCGCCGCGCGGAGGCGCTTGCCGCCGCCTAGGCGCTGCGGGTCGAAGGAGGGAGGCAGCCGAGAATGCCGGACGCGGGCGACGAGATCGGAGAAGTCTTCGAATCGAAGACCGTCGAATTCCTCGAAATCCTAGGCAAGGGCGTCGCGGGCTCTTACAGCCGCCGCACGATCGTCAACAACTACGGCGTCGCCGAAGCGGCTGAGGAGGCGCACGCAGAGCTCGACGCGCATGCGCTCGAAGAGGCCGAGTCGGCAGCCGATGCGGGGCTCCCTTGCGAGGTCTGCTGCGCCGAGTCGGCAGAAGACGCCGCAGCGCTCGCGAACGAGCTTTCCGAGCAGGGAGTCGAGCTTCACTTCGACCTCGCCGATGCGCTTGGTGAGCCCGTCTATGCCGCCGATGCCGCGACGGCCTCGCCCGCATCCGAGCTCGAGCCGGGAGCGGACGGGATCTACCGGATCTACCTTCCCCGGCGCGAGGCGGAGGAAGCCCGCGCCCTCGGGTACGTGCCGCTCGACGAGGCCGAAGGCGTCGGCGACCTTCTTGCCGCGAACTCCCTTTCAGAGGCGCGCCAGCGCCTCGCCGTCGAGCGCGCGTGCTCCGAGGCGGCGGCGAAGGCGGCTCCCGCCCTCGCATCCGAGCTCTCCCCCTTCTCCGAAACCCTCGACTTCGAAACGGTGTCGTGGGACCGCGAAGGCAAGATCGTGTCGAGGTGCCTGGACGCCCTCGGCGTCCCTTGCGAGCGCGCCGCGATCGCCCCCGACGCCGTGCGCTTCACCTTCAACGCCGCCCACGCCCCGGCCGTCAAGGCGGTCGCCGACGAGCTCGTCGGCAGGGTCAGAGGCATCGACCAGCGCCGCTTCCCGAACTACGACGCGCTCGCGCAGGCGGCGAAACAAGAGACCCAACGTGTTATCAGGGACCCCTCCTTCAGCCGGATATTCGTCTCGCAGGACCAAGCCGCCGAGTGCTTCGCGGCGCTCGACGCCTGCGGGATCGGCTACGAGGCAATCGCGGCGGAGGGCGCCAAGGGCTACGAGGTCGTCGTCGACGAGCTTTCCGTCGACGAGGGAAAGATCGAGTCCTACCAGCGATACGTCGCCGACGCGAGAGGCGCCGGGCGCGCCGCCCCCGCCCCCTCCCGCGCGTCGGTCGCCGAAGCCCGGGCGGAGCTCGACGCGCGCGGCGCCAAGACGCTCAGGCGAAGCGAGGTGGCCGACCGCGCGCGGGACGCAGCGCCACCGACGCCTGCGGCTGACGAAAAGCACTTCAAGGAGCTCGCACGCCACGTTCCTTCTCACGAGGCCGCGCGCGCGACGTCGAGGAGCCGATAGATGGCCGCTTCTACCAACAACGCCGCAAAAAAGGCCGTCCGCATCGTCTCGGTGCCGGTTCTCTGCGCGCTCCTCGCGCTTGCCGGCGCGCGCTTCGCGACGGCCCTGTTCGAGCTCGGCGCCGACGACCCGGTAGCGACCCTCCTGCTCGACGCCCCGAGCGTGTTCTTCGCCGCCGTGGCCGAGCCGTTCGCGATCGGCTGGGACGACGCGCGCGTCGTGCTCGTCGCCGTCGCGATCTTCGCGATCCCGATCCTTCTCGCATGCGCGACGCTCCTGAAAAAGCCCGGCCTCAACATCGACACCGGCGCCGAGCACGGCGACTCGCGCCTCGCCACCGCCAGGGAGGCGGGCCTTTTCCTCGACCGCGCCTTCGAGTTCAACAACTTCCGCTACTCGGAGAACTCCGGCATCGCGATCGTGCCGCACAGCAAGCGGCTCGTCCGAAGCTCGACGGGGCGCAACAGCAACTTCGTGTGCCTCGGCACCCCCGGCACCGGCAAGACCTTCAACGTGTCGGTGCCGATGTGCATGGAGGCGACCGGCGCCCTTTACAAGCCCTACCCTGTAGGCATCAAGGCGGCAGCGAGCAACGTCGCCGCCCGCGTCCTCGGCAAAAAGGGGCTTCCCCTGTTCCGCCCCGAGGCCGAGCTTGCGCGCTACCGCAGACGCGGCATCGGGGAGGGCTTCGACCTTTTCGCGACCGACCCGAAAGGCGACACGCTCGCCGACGTCGGGCCGATGCTCGAGGCCGCAGGCTTCGACATCCGCGTGATGAACACGCTCGTGCCCCGGCTCTCCTGCCGCGTGAACCCGATCGCCTACATCCCCGTGCGCTACACGGACGTCTGCGATCTTTCGGACGTGCCGCTGAAGATCTCCCTTGAGGCCGCGTGCGGGCGCGCGGGGCGGATGGCGTACTCGAAGGCGGTGCCGCTCGCGCTCGGGGAGGACTCCGAGGCTCTTCGCGCCAGCATCTTCGCGGGGCGGGCCCGCCTGTCGTGCGCCACGTCCTTCGAGCGCGTCTGCGACGAGATCGACCTCGACGAGATCTCCTCGTCCACGACCGACGCCCTCAAAACGGAGATCGAGGCGCTGCGCGCCGCCGACCCGAACGACCCCAGGATCGACGTCCTCGAAGAAGAGCTGCTGCGGCCGACGGACGCGCAGGCGGGCGAGGAGTGCGACCCCGTGCGCCGCGCGGTCCGGGAGTTCAGCTACCGCCGCACCAAAGGCGCGCTCGCCGTCAAGCTCGCCAACGAGTCGGGCGAGGAGCTGCCCTTCACGCTCAAGGTCGCATCCGACCGCCGCCTGCGCCTCTCAAACGCCCGCAGCCTCGGCGCCGAGCGCGTCGAGTTCAGCGCCGACGGCGGCGTCGTCGTTTCGGGAAAGCTCCCGCCCGCATCGGAAGAGGGGGAGCCCTGCTGCATAGTCGAGATCCCCTGCGCGGTCGAGTCGATGCACGTCCCCGACGGCGTGATGCTCACCAAGATCGCCGACACGCTCGTGCGGAACCTCGGCGGCGCGCAGGGGCCGGATGAGCCCTCGGGCGACATGAAGTTCTGGGACGACTGCAAGCAGCTCACCTTCATGGCGCTCATCGCGCTCACCTTCGAGCGATACGCGCCCGAGCACCGCACGATCCCGGCGATGCGGCGCCTGCTGAACCTGTTCGTCAGCCCCGAGCTCGGCGAGGACCCCACGAAGGACTCTCCCTTGCGGCTGCTCATGGACCAGTGGGAGACGGGCATGGAGCTCGAGGTCGGCGAGAGCCCGGACGGGTCGCGGCTTCGCTCCGCCGTCAAGAAGAGCCGCTACGTCCCGGCGCCGACCCCGCCTCACGACCGCTCGCGCTCGCTCGCCCTGCACTGCTACCACGCCGTGGCCGACTCGGCGAAAGACACGCTTCTGTCCGTCGTGATCTCGTGCCACACCGCGCTCGCGAGCCTGCTCGCCGAGGACGTCGAGGAAATGCTTTCCTACGACGAGCTACACCTCGAAGAGCTCGGCGAAGCCGACTCCAAGACCGCGATCTTCTGCATCGTCGACGACAGCCCGAGCCCCTACAACTTCATCACGGCGCTCGTGATGCAGCTCGCCGTCGATCTCGCCCGCGAGCGCGCCTTCGCCAAGCACTCCGGGCGCCTGCCGCGCCACGTGCGCTACCTGCTCGACGAGGCCGGCACCATCGGCAAGGTGCCGGTGCTCAAGCAGGCCATGGCGGTCGTGCGCTCGCGCAACATGTCGATCGGCGTGTTCTTCCAGAGCAAGGCCCAGATCGCCGAGAACTACGGCGACAAGGGGGTCGAGGTCATCCTGGACTCCGCCTCGACGCTGATGTTCCTCGGCGGGCAGTCCCCCGACACCCTTCAGATGATCTCCGAGCGCATCGGCAACGAGACGGTGTACTCCCGCATCGTCACCCGCAGCTGGAACCAAGGGCCTTTCGCGTCCGGGTCGAGCGAGTACATCCAGGGCAACGAGCGGGCGGTCAGATCGAAGAACCAGCTCGCGGGCATCCCGACAGACACGATGCTCGTCTTCATAGGCGGTTTGCGCTACGCGATCTGGGACAGGAAGATCGACACAAGGCACCACCCGCTCTACCGCTACGTCTGCCCGACCTCCCCGCGCACGCTAAGCCAGCCCCCTGCGGCCTTCGACCGCAGGTTCGACTACCGGGAATACCGAGAGAGGAAAAAGCGGAGCCGGAGGACGGAGGAGGTGGGACGAGCATGAGCCTGCACGACGCCTGTGCGCGCGACGGGTAAGCGAACCCCCTTGCCCGCCCGTCGCGCGGCGCGCCGATGAACCTAGCGCGAGCTCGGCATCGAGCGAGGGCTTTTTAGCGGCGCGGTGCGACCGCGGCCGGCGCGCTCCACCCGGCCGGCCGCCCATCGCGCCGCATTTATGAGCCTTTTCGATATGCAAGAAGGGAGGGTTGAAGAAGAGGGGGCGCCCGCCGACGGGGATCCTGAAACGGCTCCACCCATCCCGGTCTCGCCTTCAGGCGCCTCCCGAACCTAGCACGAGCGAGGCGCCGCGAGAGCGGCGACGCAGGCCCGCGCCCGCATTATAGCGGATCGCGCCCGGCGGCGCCCAAGCGCGCAGGCCCCGCCTCGCCGCCGCCCCGCGCTTTACGCGGGACAGAAAGAGGAAGGAAAGAAACATGAGCCTAAACCTGTCGGAGCTGCTTGCCGGCATCGCCACGATCATCGCCGTCATCTGCGTTTTCGCGGCGCTCGTCTTGTACGCGATGACGCGCTTCGGCGACCAGGGCACCGGACGCTCGGAAGGCATGCTCGTCGGCTTCGTGATCGGCGCTGCGGCGGCAGCCGCCGCAGCCGTGTTCATCTCGACACAGAACCTAACTCTGACCTTTTAAGGAGGTGGTCTGGAAGACATGTCATCGATACATGTCCACCAGGACATCTACAACTTCGTGCGCAAGCGCAAAGGATTTACGCCCCGCCAGATCGGCGGGCTTGTCTGCGCGGCAGCTGCATGCATCGGCATGACGGCGCTGCTCGGCTACGCCGCCCGCGTGCCGGCGAGCATCGCCGTGAGCGCGGGGCTTTGCGTGGCGATGCCTTTTGCCTTCGCGGGATTCGTGCCCATCTGGGGCCTTCCCGCCGAAGAGGCGCTTTCGCGCCTGCTCGACCTTGCCGAGCGCGGGGACGCGATCTGCTTCGACGGGGCCGAGCTCGATCCTATGAAAGGGGAGGTGAGCCGTGAGTATCGGAAGAAAGCGAAGGAAAAAGGGTTCGAGCGCCGGCCGACCCGCTAAGGCGCCCGAGACCTTGGCGCCGCAGGAAGGGCGCGCGGGCGAGGCCGAGGCAAGCGGACCCGAGGCGTCCGCGTGCCCGTCGTGCGGGCTTCGGCTCTCCTGTCCCCTGCCCCCGTTCTGCCCCCGGTGCGGAACGAACCTCGCCGACGCGCAGAAGAGCGCGAGCGCGAAGCGCGCGCGCAAGAAGAAGATCAAAAAGGAGATCGAGCGCATCGGCGGCGTCGGGACGGTGCGCTCCACCAACGAGCTCGCGCCGTTCCTCCACATGTTCGAATCGGGGCTCGCCGAGTCCTCCGAAGGCGTGTTCTCGCGCACGGTCGAGTTCGGCGACATCTCCTACGAGACCGAGCGCCGCGACGTCAAAGACGACATCTACGGCAAGTGGCACGACGTCCACGCCTCGGCGAAGCCGGGGTCGTGCTACCAGATCAACCTGGTGAACCTTCCCGCCCGCCGCCACGACGCGGACCGCTACCTCCCCGAGACCGGCGCCAACGCCGACGAGGCCCGCGCGATGAACGACATCGTTTCCGAGCGCCAGCGCAGAGGGCGTTTGGAGTTCACGCGCCGCAACTTCTACACGCTCTCCGTCGAGGCGGGCGACGCCGAGACGGCCGACCGGCTGCTCACGGCCCAGATCTCCTCGGTCGCCGCCAAGATCCGCCTCATCGGCACCTCCGCCGAGGAGATCGGCGGCGCCGCGCGCATGCGCCTCATGCACGACCTGCTCAAAGGGCGCGGCGCGCCGTTCACGTTCGACTACGCCCGCCTCGCGCGCTCGCGCCAGCGCGCCCGCGACTTCGTGTCTCCGGGGTGGGCGGCCTACCCCGCCTTCTGCGCGGGCAGGCGCGACGCGCTCATGCTGCCGGGCCTCTACGTCAAGGTCTTTCACATCAAGGACTTCGGGTCCGACCTTTCCGACCGCGCGCTGCGCGCGATACGCGCCCTGCCGATCCCGATGAACGTCTCGCTTCTCTACCGCCCGCAGCCGCGCGGCAAGGTCGTCGAGCAGGTCAGGCGCAACATCGCCGTCGAGCAGGCCGAGATCTTCGACTACCAGTCGGCGGTCGCCCGCTCGGGCGGCGACTTCACGCACCTGCCGCCCGCGATGGAGGAGAAGGAGGAGGACTCAAAAGACCTCCTCTCGCACATCCGCGAGGACGACCAGGACATCGCGTGGTTCCAGGGGCTCATCGCGATCTACGCCGACACGCCCGAGCAGCTGGAGCGCTACGAGGCCGAGCTCATGGACCAGCGCGAAACCTGGTCGATAGACATCGTCGCGCTGCCCTTGCAGCAAGAGCAGGCCCTGCCCTCGACGCTGCCGCTCGCGAACCCGCTTCTGCCCAAGAAGTACCGCTCGCTCTCCAACGCCGAGGCGGCCGCCCTCATCCCGTTCTCGTCGACCAACATCCACGACGACCCGGCGCGCTCCTACCTCTTCGGCTACGACACGATCTCGGGGCAGGCGATCCTGGTCGACCCGGACAAGCTGAAGTCCCCGCACGGATGGCTCTTCGGGATGACGGGCACGGGCAAGGGCATGGAGATCAACTCGATCCTCACCTACGCGCTCCTGCAGCACCCGCGCACCGCCTACGACGAGCGCACCGAGCGCTTCGAGACCCCGGAGGCCCGCTGCCCGCAATGGCACGTGATCGACTTCCATGCGGAGTACGTCGAGCTCGGGCGCATCTTCGGCGCCTCGGTGGGCGCCTTCGGGCCGAACGAGGAGTCGTGCCTGAACCCGATGGCCCTCTCCGACGAGGCGGGAGAGCTCACCGAGCGCGACGTCGTCGCCAACACCGACTTCTTCCTGGCGCTCGTCGGCTCGGTCATGGACCGCCCGCTGACCTCGGCCGAGCGCTCGAAGCTCGACAAGTGCGTGAGGGAGACCTTCGCGCCCTACTACGGCGCGACCGCGCGCCCGACGCTCAAAGGGCTCTACGAGAGCCTGCGGGCGGATAAGAGCCGCGACGCGGAGAACCTGGCGGACGCCATCGAGATCTTCGTCACGGGGTCGCTGTCGTCGTTCGCCCGCGAGACGAACTTCCGCACCGACAAGCAGATGAACGTCTACGACATGTCCAGGGTCGGCGCGAACATGCAGACCCTGGCCGTCCTGTCGGTTCTGCAGCACGTGCGCTCCTGCACGTTTTCCAACTTCCGGATCGGCAAGCCGACCTACTGCGTCGTCGAAGAGGTCCAGATCCTCTTCGACAACCCCGCAGCCGTCGCCCTTCTCGACAGCTACTTCTCGGAGCTTCGCAAGTACGGCCTGCACCTCATCTGCGTGACGCAGCTTCCCGACCGCGTGCTCGACCACGACCGGGCCCGCCACCTGTTCGAGAACTCGGGATTCTTCGTCTTCCTGCCGCAAAACGCCAACAACGCGGACCGCATCGCCGCCATGTTCGGCCTCTCCGAAGCCCAGCGCCAGCGCATCGGCGCCAAGGCCGCCAAGGGAACCGGGCTCGTGGTCGTCGAGGACGTCAAGATCCCGATGGACAACCGCATCCCCTCGACCAACCCCCTCTACGGCGTCTGGAACACCGACCCGTACCGCATGGCGGGCGGAGAAGAGGGCGTCGAAGTCATCCTCGCCAGGAAATACAGGCTCCCCCGCGACGTGGTCGCCTGCATCGAGCGCGAGCTTTTCGCCGCGAGGGGCTTTCTTCTCAGCGACGCCGGCGCAGAGGCGAAAGCCGACCCCGACGCGCGGGAGGGGGAGGAGTAAGCGAGCATGCCCGTCCGCCTCGACGACAACCGCCATGCCGCCCCGACCCGCTTCCTGAAGGCGGAGAAGCGGGTCTCCTCCCTCTCGCCGGAGGGCGCCGGCGCGCGCCTTTCTCCGGAGTCCTCGCGGGGCTTGAGGTCGGACGACGCCCGCGTGCGGCTCTCCGGCGGGCGCGCGGGCGAGGCGGGCGGCGCCCCCTCTGCGCGCAAAGAGCGCGCCTTGAAAGAGGTCTCCTCGACGTCGCGCGCGAGGGCCGCCTTGAAGCGCTTCGCGGCGGCGGGCGGCGCCGCGTCCGCGCTTGAGCGCCAAACGCAGCAGGCCGACGCCGACGAGGCGGGCGAAGAGACGCTTGCCGAGGGAAAGCGGCTCGCGGCATCGACCGCAAGGCGCGCCTCTGGCGCCGCCGCCAAGGGGCAGGCTGCGCCGTCCCGCACCACCCGCGAAGCCGCGAAGGCCGCCGCCTCCAAGAAGCGCCGCGACGAGATCGTACGCGCCTCGATCCGCCGCCGCCTGCCCGCGAGAAGCGCCGCCGCGTACCGCGCCCGCGCGCTCGGCGGGCAGGCCGCCTCCGCCGCTTCCCGCGCGGCCTACGTCGAGGCTCGCGGCGCCTCGCTTGTCTTCGAGCGCGCAAGGCGCGTGCTGGCGGCCTTGGCGCCGAGCGTCGCCGGAGCCGGCGGCGCCGGCGTCGTCGCGCTCCCGCTTGCGGCGCTCATCGTCGTCTTCGCGCTGCTCGTCGGCATCGTCGGCGGGGACTCCTTCGCCGACGACGACTGGAACCTCGAGGGCTTGAGCGAGACCGAGCGCACCGTCGCGCTCTACTTCAAGTCGCAGGGCCTGGACAAGGTGCACGTCGCCGCGATCATGGGCAACTTCAAGCTGGAAAGCGGCATGAACCCGACCGCAGAGTCCGACCCCGGCGGCGCCGGCCAGATCGGCCTTGCCCAATGGGGGCGGGGAGGGGCGAACGGCGGTCGCGGGGACGTGATGATCGCGTGGGCGGCCTCCATCGGCGAGGAGTGGACCGACATCCACGTGCAGCTCGACTGGGCGTGGGCCGAGATGACCGACGAGGGCCGCGCGTCAGGCCAGACCTCGTTCTACAGCGCCGCGACGAGCCCCGCCGCCTACGAGAGCTTCCTGTCGATCACCGGCGTCGACGAGGCGACCGAGTTCTTCGAGGGCTGGATCGAGGTGTCCGGCGGCCAGGCGCTCGACAAACGCATCGAGTACGCGCGGGAATACCTCGCGACCTTCAACAGCGGCAGCGCCTCGGAAGGCGCCGAGGCGGTCATCGCCGAGGCGTACAGCCATCTGGGCGCGACCTACGTGTTCGGCTCGGCGGGGCCCGACACCTTCGACTGCTCGGGCCTCGTCAAGTACTGCTTCGAGCTTTACGGCTACGACCTCGGAGGCGCCCGCACTTCCGAGCAGATCTACAACATCAGCACGCACGTGTCCGCCGCCGAAGCTCAGCGCGGCGACATCATCGCGTTCGCGAACAGCACGGGAATCTACCACATCGCGATCTACCTCGGCGACGGGATGATGATCCACACCGCAGGCAACCCCGACGGCGTCGAGGTCGAGGCCGTCTGGTCGGGGGCTATGTATGGGAGGTTGACGTAAGACATGAAAAAGAAGCTCGCCATCGCGTTCGCCGCCTTCATCGTCGCGGTCGTCGCGGCGTGCGGCGCGCGCGCCTGCGTCGACGGGCGCGAAAGCGCCCAAGACGTCGAGGAGGCCCAGGCCCAGATCGAGGAGCCCGGCGAAGAGGACGCGGCCCAAGCCGAGGAGGAGGAGGAGGAGGAAGAAGAGCCGACCTTCGAGGAGGGGCTTCGAGGCGCCTACGACGCGCAGGAGCGCGAGGTGGCCTCGATCCTGGCGTCCGACGCGTGGGAGGAGAGCGGCGGGACGGGCTCGCTCGCCTTCACGGAAGAGGCGATGACCGAGAAGAAGGACGGCTTTCCCGCCGTCTCGCGCGCCTTCGCCATAGCGGCGCTCGACTACTCGACGGAGGCCGCCGACGACGGCAGCTACACCGAGACCTACACGATCGCCGCGTCCGCCGACGGGGAGGTCTTCCTCATGGCGCTTTCGCGCTTCCACCCCGCCTCCGGCGCCGAGCAGTCCTGGTCGCTCTACTCGTCCTCGTTTTCCTACGCCTACACCTACTACTCGTCCTCCGGCCTCGGAGAGGTCGAGGTCGCGGGCATCACCGACGAGCTTGCCGAGCTCATCGGCGGGGAGGACATGAAGGCGAAGCTCGTGTCGATGATCCAGGCCCGCGCGAGCGAGAGCTATCCCACGGCGCGCACGGCGACCTGGGACGGGGCGATCGCGACCGACGAGGAGCAGGGGATCGTGATCATGACCTTCCGCCTCGACAACGAGCAGGGCTCGACGATCCAGGCGATGCACGTCCTCGGCACGGACGGCATCGAGCTTTCGAGCGAGTAGGGGGCGGGGTGAGCACATGGACTTCGAGAGACTGAAAAGCCGGCTCGCGAAGGCCCTCACGACGAAGGTGCCCAAAGACGCCGTGATGCCCGTCGCCGCCGTCGGCCTCGTCGTCTGCATCGTCGTCGCGACCGCGCTCTCCGCGCTTCTGCGCGCATGCGTCTCAGGGGGTCTTTGATATGGGCGGGCAGGCGCGAAGGCGCGCCGCGTCGGCCGGCGCCGCCGCCCTGCGCGCGATGGGCTGGGCCGCCCGCCATCGCGTCGCGGTCGCGGTCGCGGGAGCGCTCGTCGCGGCGACGGCCTGCGTCCTCGCCGCCGTGATCGCGCCGGACGTCGCCGAGGCCTTACCGGTCATCCCTCTACTCGTCGCAGGTGGTGTCGCCCTCTACGCTGCTGGTACTAACCTTATTTCTGGCGTGGATGAGACCGTGAGCGATTGGCTGCGCGATGCGGCAAACGGCATGCTCTCCTTTGCCGCTGCGGCCCTAAACGAATCCTCCGGTGCAGAAATGCTCACCTCGACCTGGGGCGAGATCTACCCTTATGTCGAGCCGATCGTCTATGCCGTGCACACAAGCATCTGCATCCCGATAGCCAACGTCGTGCTTGTCGTGTCTTTGCTTGTGGGCTTGGGGCGTGTGGTGTCGCGCCTCGGGCAGGCCGAGGCGGGCATCGATCTGTGGCAGATCATAATGGTCTTCGTGGTGTTCACCTTCGCAAAGACGATCATCGACTCATCCTATGAGCTTTTAGCCGCACTCTACAACATCGCCGCTGCGGCAACCGCCGCCATACCCGAAGCGGCAGCCTCAGCCGCCGCCATCACTGAGCTTGAAGGGATCGGCGAAGACGTGACCGGCACGGGCTGGCTTCTGCTTGCCTTGATCGCGTGCTTCATCATCATGCTCATCTCCCTCATCGTCGGGCTCGTCGTGCAGGTCGTCGCGATGGTCCGCGTCATCCAGATCTACGCCTATACGGCCTTTGCGGCGATCCCGCTTGCCTTCCTCGTCAGCGACTCGTCACGTCAGATCGCAACAGGCTTTATCAAGAAGTATCTGGCGCTCCTGCTCGCAGGCCTGATCATGATGTTCCTCATGATGTCTTATACCGCGCTCATCGGCTCGGTGCTCGCCGCGACGAGCGCGCCGACCGACTTCGAGTCGGGCATCGCCTACCTCTTAGAGCTGTGCTTCTCGCTCGCCGCCCCGATCGTCTA
>CAZBEP010000008.1:15004-18742 GCA_964490925.1 uncultured Eggerthellaceae bacterium
CGGGCATCGCCTACCTCTTAGAGCTGTGCTTCTCGCTCGCCGCCCCGATCGTCTACGCCGTGTGCATGGTCAAGTCCGGCGGCTGGGCGCGCGAGATCTTGGGAGCGCAGTAGACCGAAAGGAGACGCGTCATGGCATACGGAAGCAGATCCGTCGAAGAGAGCGCCGAGCGGATGAGGCGGGCGGGCTTTACGGACTGGGAGATCGCCGCCGAGCTCAAACTGAGGAAGGAGGCCGAACGCGATCTTGAGGCGAACACCGCCCGCATCCGCGAGCCGGCCACCGGCCCGCTCGAGGCGCGAGCAGACGCCTCGGGGTTTCGGGAGGAGGAGGCGCGCCTCTCGCTCACTCCCGCCCCGCGCATGGACTTCGCCGCCGAGGCCGACAGGCTCTCCCGCGCGATCAACGACGCCTACGACTTCGGCGACTTCGCCAGCGCGAAGGCGACCGAGGAGCGCTTGGCGGCCCTTCTCGCCCTCGAAGCCGACCTCGGCGCGCGAGGGCGGCAAGCGCCCGCACCGGAGGGCGCGCGCAGCGCCGAGAAGGCCGCAGAAGCGCAGCCGCGTCCGCGCGGCGTGTCGGTCTCGGTCCCGAAGGAGGTCTCCGGGCGCGACGCGGTGCGGATGTGGACGAACCCGCGCAACGGAAAGGAGATGGCGGAGGTCACGCTGCCGCCTCATGCCTCGGTCGGCGGCAAGGACGCGTCGTTTCACCGCTTCTCGGTCGAGTCGCGCTTCTTGAAGGCATTCGGCAACGACCCGGGCTACTACCACGTCCTTTTCCCGAAGACCTCGCGGGACGGCTCGCCCTGGACGGTGACGCTGCAGAAGAAGGAAGGGCACTGGGAGCGACCCGGCGCCCCGAAAGGGGAGCGGGGCGCCTGGATCGTCGACGCCGCCTCGTCGCTCAAGGTCTCATCCGCCTCGCTCGCCGAGGCGATGGACGGCTTTCGCGAGGAGAGGCGCGCGTGGGCGGCGGCGCAGCCGCGCGAGGACGCGCCCGCCCTCGACGCGAGGCGCGCAGAGGACGCGCCCGCAACGATCGGGCAAAGAGAAGCCGCGCGAAAGCAGGAAGAGAGACCTGCGTCCCTGCCCGCCGGCTTCGTCGGCCTCTCCGCGCTTATAAGCGCGGAAGCCTCGGCCCTCCCTCCCGACTTCGCCTTCCCGAGCCCGACGGCGGCCCTTCGCGACATCGGCCTGACCTACGAGGAGCGCACGTCCGCGCTCCGCATCGCGGCGCTTCGCGAGATAGCCGATCGCGGCTTCGAGGCCGTCGACGAGGGGTTCGCGCGCGGCCTTTTGGAGAGGGTCGTCGATTCGGAGCATTCGCGGCTCGTCTCCGCGCGCGAGCACGCGGCAGGGGATCTAGGCCAGGCCGTGAAAGAGTCCCTGACAGATCACCTCGGAGCCGACCTCATGGCGCGCTCTGACAAGGTCTTGGACTACGCCGCCGAGGCCGGGGTGCCCAACCCCGTCGCCATGTCCGCCCCCGCCTTGGCCGAGGTCGAGGCGCACGGACTCGCGGACGCGATGGCCCGCCGCTTCAACGCCCCCGCGCCCGCAGCCCCCGCGCCCGATGCGGCGAAGCAGGGGGCGGGCGGGATCGGGAACGCGGCGCGAAACGCGCGGGCAGCGAGCGGGAAGCAGGGGCGCGAGCGGTGGGTCGAGACCGCAGCCCCCGCGCGCAGGCAGGATGATGGCGCGCCCACGCCCGCCGAGGACGCCCGCGCCTTCCGCGCGCAGGCGGCCTCGCTCGCGTCCGCCCCGCCGCGCGCCGAGCGCGCCATCCGATAGGGAAGGAGGGCAGCGGCCATGAGCGAGCGGCTTGAAGGATTCACGACGATAGAGGAGCTGAGAGAGACCTTCGCCCTCGATCCGCGTTTCTTAAGCGCGTATCTTGCCGCCGAGGACGTGGACCAGATGATCGAGATCGCCGAGGAGTTCGAGGCGCGCGAGGATCCCGCCCTCGCCCAAGACATCGAAGAGGCCCGCGACGACATCGTGCGGGCCACTGTCGCAGACGAACTTGAGCAGGCAGGTGTCGGAGCCATCGCGAACGGGTCTCTTGACTCCTTTTTCGCGGTAGGCGAGATCAGCGCTTATGACAGCTTCGAAGGGATCCGCGACACCGCGTTCATGCGCGGCGTCGCCGAGCTCGAAGACGACATCACCGAGACCTTCCGCGACTTTCCCGCAGCCGTCGCTATCGCCGGGGGCTGCTACCGCGCCGACAGCCTTGATGCCCCCTGCCACGCATTCGTCGGCAGAAGCTGGGTCGAGGCGGCACGGGCGGGCGGCATCGAGGAGGCCATGAGAGAGGCGTATGCGAGCACGCTTGACCGAGAGGCGCCGCCCGCAACGGAGCGCGAATCTGCGCAAAAGCAGGAAGAGCGGGAGCTTGAGAAAGCAGGAAAGGAGAAGGGCATGGCGTATCGAAACCTCGACACCGTGGAGGGGGCCGCGCGGCTCGCCGCCGACGTGAAGCTTTCCGTCCTCGGCTCCTCGCAGGGGGATCTCTCCCGCTCCCACGTCAAGTACCTCTGCGAGCTCGCCTGCAACGGACGGGCGTTCAGCACCCCCTATCAATGCAACCCCTCCGTCCACGGGGAGCCGACCGTCGCCAGCCTGCTCTATTCGCTGGCGAGCGACACCCAGCTCGCGGAGAGCTACGACGTCTACGACTTCGCCGACGATATGGGGTTCGCCAAGCCGTCCGAGGCCATCCGCGCCTACGAGCAGTGCGAGAGATCCCGCGACTGGTTCCGCGACGCCCTCGGCATCGACGCCGAAGGCGCGGCCTCCCTCATAAACACGCTCAACGAACGCGAAGAAGAGGTCGCGGCCCGCGCCTCCGCCATCCGGGAGGAGCGGGCGGCCGCCGAGGCGCGCGAGGCCGCGACGCAGGCCGAGCCCGCGCCCAAGCGGGAGGCGCGCGAGACCAGGAAACCGGAGCGCGATCAGTGGGTCGAGGCCGCGGCCCCCGCGCGCGGGCGGGACGGCCGCGCTCCGAGCCCCGCCGAGGACGCGCGGGCCTTCCGCGCGCGGGCCGCGTCGATCGAGGCGCCCGCGCAAGGGCGCGGGCGTTCGCGCTAAGGGACCTGCCCGATGGGCGGCGCGCACACGCAGGAAAAAGCCCGCGCACCCGAAGCGCGAGCCTCGGACGCGCGGGCGAACCATGCCCTCGCTGCGGAGCGCGTCCTACGCGGCGGGAACGAGGATGTCGTAGCGGGCGGTTTGGTACGCGTAGTAAAGCGCGGTGTAGAGGTTGTCGGAGACGTCTTTTCCGTAGTAGGCGCAGTAGGGGTTCTCGCACACGTTGCCCCCCGTCTCGGCGATCTCGGAGAGGGAGTAGAGCGCCGCGTTGCCAAGATCGAGGCCCATCGACGCGAAGCCCTTGGAGTCGACCTCGAGGGCGGCGTCGAGCTCGGAGATCGCCTTGCCGCCGATGAGCGCGCAGGAGGCGGTGTCCTCGACGGCGCTGTACATATACACGCCGGTGTTGGGGATCTCGATCATTTCGTATTCATCGGGGAAGGCGATCCCGTGGAAGCAGCCCTCGTGCCCGTATTCGCCGCCGAGCGCGGCCGCCCAGGGGCTGTCCAGGTAGTAGACCAGGCGCAGCCTGCCCTCCTCGTCGTAGGACTCGATGGCGTGAACGCCCTCCGAAGAGGGCGTGAAGCTGCCGTCTGCCCGGAGGCGCCCGAGGCAGTACCCGCAGGACGGCAGGGCGACGTAGAGG
>CAZBEP010000009.1:0-10373 GCA_964490925.1 uncultured Eggerthellaceae bacterium
CCCCGCGCTCTGCGCGGCGGATCGACGGCGCCTGCGCGCAAGTCTGGCGGCGGCCGGGAGGCGGCGCAGCGCACGTTCGATGGCGGCGGCCTGGCAGACTACCGCAACGTTCGCGCGCCACAATGTCGGCATCGGACGACGGGAAAGGGGGTGTCCATGAAAGGCCGGAGAACCCAGGTGGCCGCCATCGCGTTCGGCGTGATATGCGCGACGTGCGTTGCGCTCTACCTTGCGAACGTGAACGGGGAGGCCGAACGCGTCCGAGCCGAGGCTCTCGAGCGCTACGGGGGCGACCAGGTGGAGGTCTGCGTCGCCGCCCGCGACATCGCTCCCGGCGAGACCATCGACGCATCGGCCGTCGAAATGCGTCTGTGGGTTTCCGACCTGCTTCCTGAAGGCGCGGCGACATCGATCGACGAGGTCGTCGGATCTCAGCCGACCTCGTCGATCCTTGCGGGCGAGGTTGTGTCGACCCGGCGTTTCGGGGAGCGCTCGGCGCTCGTGGACGTCCCGGCCGGCCTCACGGCGGTGAGCGTGCCCGCGCGGGACGTGCAGGCGGTCGGGGGAGCGGTCGCGCCCGGCTCCCTCGTTGACGTGTATGCCACAGGAGGGGCATCAACCGCCTTGATCGGCGACGGCGTCCTCGTGCTCGCGACGAGCGCGTCGGCAGCCTCCGACGAGGCGGGCGGGGAGGTCACGTGGATCACGGTCGCGATCGAACCCGAGGCCGTGCAGGAGTTCGTGGCGGCCGCCCAGACGATGGAGCTGTACTTCGCCCTTCCCGGCGAGTCCGGGCAGGTTGGTGCGGGAGAGGAGCAGGCAGATGGCGACGCATGACGGCGGCGGGCGCGCGGCGGTGCTGTGCGCCGACGAGGAGAGCAGGCGGCATCCCGAGCTGATCGGGCTTGCGGGAGAGTCGCTTGATGCCCAGTCGTGGCTTGCCGTGGTCTCGTCGGGCGCCGAGGCGCGCGAGCTGCTGCGCGAAGAGGACGGCGGCTGCGAGGCGTGGGTCGCGTCGAGCGATGATGTCGACCCGATCAACCTCGCCGCCGCGATCAAGCGAGATCGATCGGATCGCACGGTTCTGCTCGTCTCCGAACAGGGCACGGGCTCTCTGCGAAGTCGCGCCGGCTGTGCGGGGATCGACGCGGTGATCGGCATTGCCGAGCTCGCCGCCCGCTACGGCGCGCTCAAGCGGGCTGCGGCTTCGCAGCGGGAATCCGCAGAGCGGCAGGCATCCTGGCAGGACCCTTCTGCTCAGCAGGTGCCTCGGCAGGATCCCCCTGCTCAGCAGGCGCCCCGGCAGGGCGGCACGCCCCGGCAGGGCGGCGCGGCGACGCACCCGCCTCTGGCGTTTTCGGTGCCTGCGGTCTCCGTTTCCTCGCAGCGCCCCGCCGCCCCGCCGGACGCCTCGCAGCGCCCCGCCGCCCCGCCGGACGCTTCGCAGCGCGAGGGCGGCCAAGCGTTCGTCATGCCCGTAGTGAGCGGCAGCGGCGGCGCGGGGAAGAGCACGGTATCGGTTCTCGCGGCGATCATCGCGCAGGGTGCCGGGTACAGAACCGTCCTCGTCGACTTCGACCTCCAGTTCGGCGACGTCCTCGCGCTCATGGGACGCGATGACGCGTTGCGCGTCGACGAGGCGGCCGCGTCTCCGGTCGTGCTCGAGCGCCTGCGCCCGGACGGGTCTTTCCCTGCGGTGCTCGCCGCGCCGAGGCGGCTCGAGCGGGCGGAGGAGGTAGCCGAACAGGTGGGCGCCCTCATGGCGGCGCTCGAGGGGTCCTTCGAGGTGGTCGTGGCGAACACGGGGAGCTTTTGGGCAGAACAGCACGCCGCGCTGCTCGAGCGCAGCGCCAAGGCTCTGTTTCTCGTCGATCAGCGCCCCTCTTCGCTGCGCGCCTGCCAGCATGCGCTCGAGCTGTGCGCGCGGTGCGGCATCGCGACCGGCCCGTTCGCCTTCGCCGCCAACCGTTGCTCGCGTTCGGCGCTCTACACGTCTCTCGATGTCTCGTGCGCGCTGCGCGGCGCCCACGCCTTCGAACTCGCCGACGGCGGACGGGAGGTCGAGGAGCTGCTTGCGGCCGGGCAGCCGTTCGAGCTCGTCGAAGGGGGCAACGCCCTGTGCGAGAGCATTGCCGACGCGTTGGCAGAGCTTGTGCCCGGCTGGGATGAACGGACGGAGGCGGGAGGCCGTCCCGCGCCGCTGATGCGCAGGATTTTCGGAGGGCGCCGTGGAAGGGGGCGGGCGGCATGTCTTTGATGGAGCGGGTGGAGCGAGCGGGAGCCGCCCTCGCGGCGTCGCCGAGCGCGGGGGCAGACGAGGCGTCGCGCCTGAAGGAGCAGGTGCTCGGCATCTTGTCGGCGGACGAGATCGCCGCGATGGCCGCGTCGAGTCCGGAGCGGGCTCGCAACGAGGTGCGCAGCGCGTGCCGACGGGCCTTCGAGAACGGGCCGTGGGCGCTCGTCGACGCGGAAGGCCGAGGGCGCCTCGTCGAAGGGCTCGTCGATTCCATGTTCGGGTTCGGGCCGATCGAGGCGCTCGTGGCCGACGAGGGAGTCACTGAGATCATGGTGAACGGGACGGCTTCGGTGTACTGCGAACGGGACGGCAAGCTGCTGCCCGCCGAGGCGTCTTTTTCCTCCGACGAGGAGATACGCACGCTCATCGACCGCATCCTCGGCCCGCTCGGGCGGCGCATCGACGAGTCGTCCCCGATGGTGAACGCGCGCCTGCCGCAGGGGCATCGCGTGAACGCGGTGATCCCGCCGCTTTCGCTGTCCGGGCCCGTCGTCACGATCAGAAAGTTCGCCGACCGGTCGATGACGCTTTCCGACATGGTCGAGCGCGGCAGCTTCGACGGGTCGGTGGCTCGGGCTCTCGCCTGGGCGGTTCGCTCTCGCACGAGCATCGCCGTGTCGGGCGGCACGGGGTCCGGCAAGACGACGCTGCTCAACGCGCTGTCGTGCGAGATTCCCCACGACGAGCGCATCATAACGATCGAGGATGCGGCCGAACTGCGCTTTCAAGAGCACCCGCACGTCGTGGGACTCGAGGCGCGGCCGCGCAACGCGGAGGGCCTCGGAGAGGTGACGATCCGCGATCTCGTGACGAACGCGCTGCGGATGCGGCCGGACCGCATCATCGTCGGGGAGTGTCGCGGCTCGGAGGCACTCGACATGCTGCAGGCCATGAACACCGGGCATGACGGCTCCCTCACGACGCTGCACGCCAACTCTCCCTCGGATGCGGTGGCGCGCCTGGGCATGATGGTGCGCTTTGCGGCCGACCTGCCCGTCGATGTGATCGAGGCGTCCATCGCGACGGCGATCGACGCCATCGTGCAGACGGCGCGCGCGGCCGACGGGTCGCGCTACGTGTCGGAGATCGTGTCGGTATCGTACGACCGCGACCGGCGCGCCTGCAACGTGGAGACGCTGTACGCGCGCGGCCCGCTCGACGTTTGCGGGACATGGGAGCAGGAGCCTCCGTGGATCGGCAGGGCGGCTCCGTTCGGCTTGGCGACGGAAGAGGAGGTGGCGGCATGGAGGCGCGCGGCGCGCTTGCGGTGATCGCCGTCGTCGCCGCGTTCGCAGCAGCAGCCTGCGCAGCCTCGTCGGCGCTCTCTTGGGCGCGCCGCCGCCAGGCCGGAAGGCTGCCCTCGGGCGCCGCGCGCGACGGGGTTTCTGCCTGGCTGCTGCGCAACGGCGTTCCCGCGCTCGCGGCGCCCGCCCGGTTCGCGCTCGGCTTCTCCCGGTTCTCCCGGTTCGCGCGCGACGCGGCCTCCGTCGCGGGGGAGGCGGGGTTCTCGACCTCGCCCGAGGTGCTCGCCACGGTGATGATCGCGCTCGCGCTGGCTGTCGGAGCCGCCGGCGTCGTGGCGACGGCCTCGGTTCCCGGCGGCGTCGCCGTGGCGGTCTGCGTCGCCGTGGTGGCGGCCTCGGCCGTCCGTGCGCGGCGGGAGCGGGCGGAGGCGTCGGTGCGCGACGAGGTGCCCGATGCGCTGCGGTCGATGGGATCGTGCTTTCAGGCGGGGCTTTCCCTCATGCAGACGTTCGGCCGCGTGGCCGACGAGGCGCACGGCCCGCTCGGAAAGCCGTTCTCTCGCGGGCGCCACGTGCTCGAGACGGGAGGGACGGCCTCCGAGGCGCTCGCGTGCCTGCGGGGCGACCGATCCGTTCCCGAGCTCGCGTTCGTGGCGATCGCGCTCGACGTGCAGCACCAGACAGGCGGGAGCATGGCGCACGTGCTCGATGCGGCGCGGGACATGATCGAAGGGGAGCTGGAGCTTGCGCGGTCGCTGCGCGTGCAGACGGCGCAGGCGCGCCTGTCCGCCCGCGTCGTCTGCGCGATGCCCTTCGTGCTCGTGGCGGTATTCTCGATCGTGAGCGAGGGGTTCCTCTCGCCCTTTTTCGAGAGCGCCGCCGGCCTTTCGCTCCTCGCACTGGCGATCGGCATGCAGGCGGCAGGCATCGTCGCGGTGCGCCGGACGCTTCGGGTGGGTGAGTGACGATGTTCGGCGCGACGACGCTACTGGCCGTGTGCGCGGTTGCGTGCGCGGGCGTCGGCGGAGCCTGCGCTGCCCGCGCGGCGCTGCGCGCAAGAGGGACGCAGACCCGTCGCAGGCGTGCGGCCCGCAGCGGTGGGGCTGCCGAGGCTTCGGCGGCGTTCGCCTCGGACGGCGCGTTGGCGAAGGTGCTCGCATACGCGTGCGAGCTCGAGCGCCGCAGGGTCGGGGCCGCCACAGGCGCCGAGAGTCCCCCCGTGCGGGCGGGAGGGCGCTTCGATGAGCTGATCCGATCTGCAGGGCTGTCCGGCCGTCTCGGCGTTGGCGCGTGCCGGGCGGCTCGCATGCGGCTCGCATGTGCCGGGGCCGCCGCAGGCGCCGCCTTCGGCGCGCTGCTGTCGACGGAGCTCGCCGTGCTGCTCGGCGGCGCAGGGGCGGTCGCGGGGCTTTGCAGCGTCGGAAGGGCGGTGCGGGCCGAGCGCGACGAGCGTACGCGCGCGCTCGAGCGCGACCTGCCCGAGATGCTCGAGGTGGTTGCCCTCGGCCTGCGCAGCGGACTGTCGTTCGACCGGGGGTTCGCCCTGTACCACGAGCACTTCTCGACGGCATTCGCCCGGGAGTGCGCGTCGGCGCAGCGCCGATGGTCGCTGGGGCTCTCGCCGCGCGAGGACGCGCTGCGCGATTTGGCCGCGTCCTACGACGCGCCGCTTCTGACGCGCGTCGTCGAGTCGGCTGTCAGGTCGCTGCGGTTCGGGACGTCGCTTGCCGAGGCGCTCGAGTCGCACGCCGCCGAAGCGCGGGCGGTGCGCAAGGCGCGCCGCGAGGAGCAGATCGCAAAGGCTCCGGTCAAGATGATGCTTCCGACGGGGACGCTCATTCTGCCGGCGATGCTCGTGCTCGTGCTGGGGCCGGTGCTCCTCGAGCTCGCCGAGGGGGCGTAGGGATGCTTCACGCAAAGCGAAAACGCGAAGAGAAAGGGGAAGGACATGGGGAGACCGGTTTCGGGAGGGATCGCCGGAGCGGCGCTTGCGGCGCGGGCGCGCGTGCGCGCCAAGCTTGCGGAGGCGAAGGGGCAGGGCACGACGGAGTACGCGATTCTCGTCGGCGTGCTTGTCGTGATCGCCATCCTGGCGATCACGGTGTTCCGCCCGCGGCTGCAGGAGCTGTGGGACGCGATCGCCGAGGGCATCAACAGCCTGTGATCGGATTGCCGGCGGCCGGCCCGTCGCGCGAGGCCGTCTGCCGAACGTTCGCCCCGTGCGACGACTCGGGGCAGGCGACGGTCGAGTACGCCGTCGTCGTGGCAGCGTTTCTCTCCGTCGTCGTGGCGCTCGGGGCCTTCGGGCGGATACTCGGAGGCGGGCTGTTCGTGGAGCACGCCGTCGCCTCGGCCTCCCACCATGTTGCCGGGGCGACGGCGGCGATCATCGACGTCTTTTCGTTTTGACGGAGGGAATCTGGAAGGGGGTGTCGCATGGGCGGCTTCTTCCGCGCGCACGCTGCGGCTCGCGTGCGCGACCGGTCGGCGACAGGGCGGAGACGTATTCTCGGCTTAACGAAGCGCGCCGCAGCGCGCGTGCGCGACCGGTCGGGGCAGGCGACGGTCGAGGCGGCGTTCCTTGCGCCGATCTTGCTCGGCGGAGTCCTGCTGCTCGTGCAGCCGGGCGTCGTTCTGTACGATCTCGTCGTCATGCAGGGAGCCGCCATGGAGGGCTGCCGCGTGCTCGCGACGTCGTCCGACGTCGGCGACGGGGGGCTGTGCGAGGAATACGTGCGCCGGCGCCTCGGAGCGATACCCCCGCACGATTTCTTCCATGTCCACGAAGGGGGCTGCACCTGGGAGATCACCTTTTCGGGAAGCGAGTCTGAGGGGGAGGTCGGCGTCACGGTGGCGACTGAGGCCCGCCCGCTGCCGCTCATCGACTTCATCGGGCGCGCGGTCGGCCTCGTCGGCGAGGAGGGGACGATGCGCATAGAGGTGAGCGCGACGATGGCGACGCAGCCCGCATGGGCGCTCGAGGCGACTGCGGGGTCGGCGCCGGCCGACTGGGTGGGGGCGTGGCTTTCATGACGCGCATTCGGAAGGCCGCGCGCATCATGGCGGACGACGGCGGGTTCTCCACGCCGGCGATGGCGGTCGCTCTCATTGTCGCGCTCTCCCTCGTATTCTCGACGGCGCAGGTGTATCGCGTGCATGCGGCGTCTGCGGGAATCCAGGACGTGGCGGATGCGGCGGCGCTCGCGGCGGAGAACGAGGTTGCGGAGTTCATGATCGTCGTGCGCGTATGCGACGCCGTCGTGCTGTCGCTGTCGTTGACGGGCATCGTTGCGATGGGTCTCGGCGTCGCCGCGCTCTGCACGCCGGTGACTGCGGTCGCCTCCGAGCGGCTCATCTCCATCGGGACGAACGTCCTCCAGGCGCGCGACCGATTTTCCGAGCGCGCGTCGGATGGGCTCGACGCGCTGCAGAAGGCGCTGCCGTTTCTCGCCGCAGCCAACGCCGCGTCGGTGGCCGCAGCGAACAACGGAGGTGCGGCGGGATCCGAGTACCTTGCCGTCGCATTCCTCGTGCCGGGCGAGGGCAGCTCCATCGCCATCGCCGAGGACGAAGCGGCCGACGGGTTAACAGGGGAAATCGAGGCGCAGCGCGACGCCCTCGCCGAGGCGGCACAGGAGGCCGAGGACGCGGCCGCCGAGGCGGCCGAGGCGAAGCAGCGCGCGTTCGAGCGGGATTGCGGGGACGCCCCGTCGTACTGCATGTACGAGCGGGCGGCGACGCTCGCGGGGCTTTCCGGATCCGACAACCCGCTGTACCACAGCGTCGATGCGTGGTCGTTTTCGGTCGCGCTCGAGCGCGCGCAGGCGTACTACCCGCGCCGCCTCGCGATCGAGGCGCCCGAAGGGGACTCTGTTGAGGAGCAGGCCCGTTCGGCGCTGCGCGCGCGCTTCTATCGGTATGCGGCGGACGAGGTAGCCCAAGGGTACGTGCGCGACGACGGCGAGTCTTTCGAAGCCTATTTTCCGCGCCTTCCGAAGAACACCAGCGAGATGCGCGAGACGTCGCTGTACACCGAAGCCGTCTATCCGGTGACCGAGGGGGAGGGCGGCCCGGTCATGCATGCGTGGGACGGCTGCCCTGAGGCGGGAGGCGCGACGGCGCGCGGGTCGATCGCCGACATGGAGGAGGCGGGCTACGCCACGTGTTCGTCATGCGGATTTACGGCGGCGAGCCTCGGTCGCGTGGCATCGGCGTCGACCTCGATAGAGAACGGCTTCGAGTACCACTACGACGCCGTCGCGCGCGAGGCGGAGCTCTACGAGCAGGCGCGCGCGAAGCTCGAGCCGAGCGCCCGCGAGGTGCGCGAACGGGCCGGCGGACTCATCGAACAGTGCCAGGAGGCGGCGCGCGGGGCGGCGTCCGTGCGCATCGACGCGCGTCCCCCCGGATCGTACGGCGCCGTCGCCCTTGTCGTCGACCTCGGAGAGACGCCCGCCTCGACGGGGTTCGAGAGTTCGTTCGTGACGACGGGGGCGACGCTCGGCGCGCGGGCGGCGGTGTCGGGGGCGACGCTGCTCGAGGATCCCTCCGGGGAGGGCGCGTCGGTCATAACGTCGCTGCTCGACGGGGTTGCCGATCAGGGCGGCGTGGCGACGGGGGTGGCGGGAGTGATTCTCGACGCATGGTCGTCGCTGCTCGGAGCATATGCGAGCGGGCAGAGCGCCCTCGAGGGGGCGGTCGAGGCGGCCGCAAACGCGGTGTCTTTCGGCAGCGAGAGCGGCCTCGGCACCTGGGCGGCAGAGGCTTTCAGCGACGCCATGGCGGCGGTCGGGCTCGAGCCGGCGGATCTTGACGCGGTCAAACCCGTGCTCGTGAACACGTCGTATGTGGTCGAGGCCGACGCAGGCGGCTCGTTCTCGGCGCGGTTCATCGTCGTGAAAGACGCCGCTTTGAGCCTGCCGGGGTCGACGAGCAGTGTGTTCGCCTCGGCCGTCTCCGACATCGAGCGCGCCGCCCTCGACGATTTGTCCGTCCTTGAAGGCGGAATCGAAATCGCCACGATCGAGCCGCTCGGCGAAGGCGGCCCGTCGATTCCGGTGACGATCGCGCTGCCTTCGGCGGTGACGTCGGCGGCGACGGGGATCGTCGAGCAGGCGGTCGGGGCGCTGCGCTCGCTCGTCGCCGGGGCTGCGGAGGTGCTGCCATGGGAGTGACGGCTCTGGGAGCGGCGGCGCGAAAGCTGCGCGACGGCCGCGGACAGGCGACGGTCGAGTTTGCCGTCGCGCTACCGGTCCTCATCGCCGTCGCCGTCATCGCGGTGAACGCGCTGCTGTTCTTTTCGGAGTGCGCCGCGTTCGACCGGGCGTTTCGAGGGGCGGTGCGCGTGTTTGCGACGTCTCCCGCCTACGGGCAGGGCTCCTCGGATGCCTGCGCGGGCATCGTCGCGGCGCTCGAAGAGACGTTTCCGGACGACAACCTCGACGTGTCGGTGGAGGCGGAGGACGGCGGGTTCGGGCATGTGACGTATCGGGGGACGATCTCGTTTACGCCGACCCTGTTCGGGCTCGGACTCAAAAGCGAGGTGTTCGGCGTGGCCCTGCCGCGGCTCGAGCATTCGGCAACGCTTACGGTAGACCCCTACAAGCCGGGGGTGATCGCATGACCGCCCAGGGGCGCCGCGCCTGCGCAGCCGTCGCGGCAGTGGCCGTCGCCGTCGTCGCGGCGATGGGCGTCGACCTCCTTCTGCAGGCGGCGCGCCCGTCGGTCGCCAAAGAGGCGCTCGCGATCGCGGTAGACCCGGACGGCGAGGGATCCTATGCGGCGGAGAGCGGGACGGAGGAGCTTGCCGACTTCGAGCGGGAGGTCTTGCCGCTTTCCGGGCGAGCGGGGCTGCGGGCGTCGAGCGGCGGGACGCTCGTCGGCTTCACGGCGTCGGGCGGCGCGGCGGAGGCGTTCGCCGCGATTTCCGACGAGCTCGAGGGGCGGGGGTGGACGGCGGTCTCAAGCGGAAGCGCCCAGACGGGAACTTTCGCAAAAGGCGAGGGGACGTTTCGGTGGGCGTTCGTGTCGTGCGCCGACGTCGGCGGAGAGGCGAGCGTCGTCGTGCAGTGCGCGTGACGGGCGCATCGAGAGAAAGAGGGCGAAATGGAGTATCGGATGGCCTTCGGCATCGCGGCGACGGCGCTGCGACGCTTGCGCGGGCTTGCGGGCCGGGAGGGCGGCGCGGAGGCGCTGCTGCTGGCTCCCTGTCGCGACGTGCACACGGTCGGCATGAGCGGGGCGATCGACGTCGCCTTCGTAGACGAGGCGGGCGTCGTCGTCGCGGCGCATCGCGACGTCGCACCGCGCCGGCGGCTGCGCTGCCGGCGCGCGGCGGCGGTGATCGAGCGGCGCGCAGACGACGCCGCCCCCTGGTTTGCGACCGGGGATCGGCTTTTGCTTGCGCTGCGGGGAGAGCACGGCGCGACCGAGCGCGACGGCGAGGAGGGACGATGATGAGGGCGTGCCCGACGTGCGGGGCTCAGTGCTTCGACGACATGGACGTATGCTACGGATGTCTGCATCGCTTTGCGGCCGACGAGGGAGCGGTCAGGGGGTATCGGGCAAAGCCCGACCAGAGGGCGCCGCAGGGGGTAGGCGGGGCGGAACGCGCGAAGCCGCGCCTGCAGGCGGATCAACTCCCGCTTGTGGAGCGCGGTGCAGGCAAAGATGCCGTCGCGCATGCGCATGCGACGCTACAGGAGAACCCGTCCGCGATGGTGGTTCGCATCGAGATTCCGACGGCGGTCTTTTTTTCTGCCGAGCCGCAAGACCGACCGTCGCCGGTCGCTTTCGAAGAGATAGCCGTGGACTGACGGCGCGCAGGCGGGCGG
>CAZBEP010000009.1:10473-12800 GCA_964490925.1 uncultured Eggerthellaceae bacterium
GTCGCCGGTCGCTTTCGAAGAGATAGCCGTGGACTGACGGCGCGCAGGCGGGCGGTGCCTAGGCGGGCGGCGCTAGGGAATGCAGCGCTCTGCCACCCTGCGCTTAGGACTGACGGCGCTCAGGCGGGCGGCGCCTACGCCATCGTCTTTGCGAACAGCTTCTCGGCCTCTTCCTGGAGCTGGGCGTTGATGCTGACGTAGGTGTCGAGTATCTTGTCGCCCTCTTCGGTGAGCGTGCTCCCGTGCGCCCCGTCGCGGTTCAGCAGTTGGAAGCCGAGGGCAGCCTCGGTTTCCTTGATGATGCGCCATGCCTTGCTGTAGGCCATGCCCATGCCCTTGGCCGCCGCGTTGAGCGAGCCGGCCTTGCGGACGCCCATGCACAGGTCGGCGATGCCCCTTCCGAAAACGGAGCCGCTTTCGGACTCGGGGTTCCGGATGGAAAGGCGCACCATCGGTTCGAGATCGCGCAGCTCGCTCATGTCCACCGTCCCTTTCCAGATACGAATTTAGAAATCGTGCGGTCTATTGTCGCACGAAACGTCCCCGATATGGCCGAGAAACTGCAGCGCGGCGGCCTCGATGTCCTGCGTCGATGGGCCGATGACGTCGGAAAACCGTATCGGAAGGGAGTCGAGTTCGGCAAGCCCTGCCGGGATCGGCCGCCCGCCCGCCTCGCGCGAGATGAGGTCGTTGAGCTCGCACCCCGTGAGCGCCGCGACGTCGGCGGGAAGCGGGGCGCCGGGGGCGATGCCGTGGATCGCCCGGTACACGTTGCCGCCGAACTTCGCCCAGTGTGCGGTGCCCGCGATGAGCACGGGGTTCCCCCCGCGCAGGCTCTCGGCGACGCGGTAGGCGACGGCTGTGTGCGGGTCGAGCAGGTAGTCGTGGCGCTCGAGCACTTCTCGGATGGTTTCGAGGCACTCCGCGTTGCCCACGGAGTCAGCCGACAGCACCTCGCGCACGCGGGAGAACGTCTTGGCGTCCACCCGGAACGCCCGGTCTCGGTTGAGGTCGTCCATCCAGCCGGCGATGGCCGCCGGGTCGCGGTCGGTGAGCTCGAAGAGGAGCCGCTCGAGGTTCGACGAGACGAGGATGTCCATCGAGGGGGAGGAGGTAAGGACAAGCTCCCGATCGGAAATGTCGTAGACTCCGGTGTTGATGAAGTCGGTGAGCACGCAGTTTTCGTTCGACGCGCAGAACAACCGCTCGATGGGCGCGCCCATGCGCTTGGCGTAGTACGCGGCGAGGATGTTGCCGAAGTTGCCCGTCGGCACGCAGACGTCGATCGGATCGCCGGCGCCCACCTTTCCTGCGCGCACGAGCTCGGCGTACGACGACAGGTAGTACACGATCTGCGGCATGAGGCGGCCCCAGTTGATGGAGTTCGCGCTCGAGAGCGCGACGCGCCGCTCGTCCATGAGCCGGCGCGCGAAGGCTTCGTCCCCGAACACGCGCTTCACGCCGGTCTGGCAGTCGTCGAAGTCTCCCCGCACGCCCCAGGCGCACACGTTGCTTCCGCGCTGGGTCGCCATCTGCTTGAACTGGATGTCGCTTACGCCGCCCTCGGGGTAGAGCACGCCGACGGAGGTGCCCGCGACGTCGTGAAAGCCCTCGAGCGCGGCCTTGCCGGTGTCACCCGACGTCGCGACGAGGATGAGGAACTCGTGGTCGAGCTCGTCCCGGTCGCGCAGGGCCTGCGCGCAGATCGAGAAGAACCGCGGCAGGCACTGAAGCGCTATGTCCTTGAACGAGCTTGTCGGGCCGTGCCACAGCTCCAGAACGTGCGTGTCGGAGGTAAGCGACGTGATCGGGCAGATCGCCCCGTCGTCAAACTGGCTCCCATAGGCGCTCGCCATAAGCTCGCTCACGCAGTCGTCGGGCAGGTCGATGTCAAACGCGCGGTACACGAGCGCCGCCCGCTCCGCATAGGGTACGTTGGCGAGCGCGACGATCTCGTCGAGCGCGAGCGAGGGGATGCGCTCGGGCACGTAGAGCCCGCCGCCCGGCGCGATGCCGCAGACGACGGCTCGTGTGAAGGGGATCGGCCCGCCGCCGCGAGCGCGCGTGTCGATATAGGGGTTGCCGGCCATGTCCTCGTCTTTCTGTCGGTGGGGCGAACGCTGCAAGTATACCGTGGTGGCAGCGGTTCGGCTGCGGCTGCTCGGAATTCGCGCGAATCGAAGCGCGCATGGAGCCGCCGATGCCGGCCTCGCCTCCCGCTCCTTCGCAAACAGGCCCGCCCGCGCGCCCCGGCTCTGCTTCCGCCGCCGACTCCGCCGCCGATGCAGACAAGTAAGCCGAGCCTTCCATAATCCTCTTCCATAATC
>CAZBEP010000009.1:12900-17840 GCA_964490925.1 uncultured Eggerthellaceae bacterium
TCCGCCGCCGATGCAGACAAGTAAGCCGAGCCTTCCATAATCCTCTTCCATAATCCAGATGTTTACCGTATCATACAGTTTGTTGCAACGGGCTAACCGTTCGATTGCCATGCGCGGCGACTGGCCAGGCGGCGCTCGAAGGGCGGAAGGGCGAACGGAGCCGAACGATCGTTGGTGAGGAGCGTGTAATGGAGAACGCTATGGCGGCGCACGGGGCATCTTCGGCGGACAGGCCGCTCGTGAGCGGATCGCAGCTCCCTTTGTCGTTTGTCGGCACGGGAAGCGTCGCGACGGTTGCGAAAGTGCGCGGAAAAAGCGAGCTGCAGCATCATCTCGAGACCCTCGGGTTCGTGGAGGGGGCCGAGGTGAAGGTTGTCTCCGAGCAGTCGGGCGACCTGATCGTCGAGGTGAAAGGCTCGCATGTCGCCCTGAATCGCCAGGTGGCGACCCATATCATCACGGCATGAAGGACATGCCGCGCCGAAACGGCGAGCGCGGTGCCGAACCGATGTGCGAAAGGAAGGCATTATGGCAGAAGCGGCACAGGGAACGACCTTGCGCGACGTGCCCGTTGGCCAGTCGGCGCGGGTGCGCCGACTGACGGGCGAAGGCGCGATCAAGCGTCACATCATGGACATGGGCATCACGAAAGGCGCCGACGTCTACGTGCGCAAAGTCGCTCCACTCGGGGATCCGATCGAGGTGACCGTCCGCGGTTACGAGCTGTCGCTGCGCAAGAGCGAGGCGGAGTGCGTGCTCGTCGAATGATCGCAGTCCGCCAGGCTTTCGCACCGGGCGGGAAGCAAGGGAGGGCCGAGCACGGCTTTTCCGCGTCCTGTCGGCTCGGGCGCGCAGAGTCCGGCCTGGCAGGGAGGCTCCGGGCGAACGGAGCCGCGCGGATCGCGCAGAGATGGGCAACGAACCAAGAAAGGCTGATCAATGGGTACACGCATTGCGCTTGCCGGCAACCCGAACTGCGGCAAGACGACGATGTTCAACGACCTGACCGGCGCCAACCAATACGTCGGCAACTGGCCGGGCGTGACCGTCGAAAAGAAGGAAGGCAGATACTCCCGCGATAAAGAGGTTCGGATCACCGACCTGCCGGGCATCTATTCGCTGTCGCCGTATTCTCCCGAGGAGATCGTCGCTCGCGACTACCTGCTGTCCGGCGAGCCGGACGTCGTCGTGAACCTCGTCGACGCGACGAACCTCGAACGCAATCTCTATCTGACGACGCAGATCGTCGACCTCGGCATTCCTGCGGTCGTCGCCCTCAACATGATGGATCTCGTCGAGAAAAACGGCGATAAGATCGACGTCGCGAAGCTGTCCCGCGAGCTCGGCTGCCCCGTCGTCGAGACGTCGGCGCTCAAGGGCCGCGGCCTGGACGAGTTGATCGAGAAGGCCGTTGAAGTCGCGCAGAAGGGCGCCACCCCTGCTTCTGAGATGCGCTTTTCCGATGCTCTCGAAACGGCGCTCGCGAAGATCATCGACATCCTCGGAGACCGCGTCCCTGCAAGCGCGGCGCGCTGGTACGCGATCAAGCTCTTCGAAAACGAGGACCGCACACGCGACTCCCTGCGGCTTTCGGCGAGCGACCTCTCCGCGATCGACGCGATCCGCTCTGCGGTCGAAGAGGAGTTTGACGACGACGCCGAAAGCATCGTCACGGTTGGGCGCTACGACGAGATCTCGAGGGTGATCGGCGACGTCCTCAAGCGCTCGAGCAAGGGTCTCACGACGACGCAGAAAGTCGACAAGATCGTCACGAACCGCATCCTCGGCCTGCCGATCTTCATCGTGGTCATGTTCTTCGTGTACTGGCTTGCCGTCTCCATCGGCGGCGGCGTGGTCACCGACTGGGCCAACGACGGCATCTCCGGCGACGGCTGGCTCTATACGGGCGGCGACGCCTACGACGAGGCCGTTGCGGAATGGGAAGGCGAGCAGGCAAACATCGAAGCCTACCTTGCCGCTGCGGAAGAAGAGGGCATCGACGTCGAGGGCGTGACGGACGCGATGGAGGCCGAGGAGCCGACGGCGGCCGACGAGGCGGCGATCGCTGCCTTTGTCTCCGAAGCCGACGAGGCCGGCGTCGTCGCCGAGGTCGAGGACGAAGAGAGCGGCGAGGTCGCGACGGTGACCGCCGCCGACTTCGAAGCCGCCCTCGCGGTGGAAGAGCCCGACCCCTCCGACGGCAGCTACGGGTTGTGGATCTCCGGCCTGACGCCGGTTATCTCGGGCGCACTCGAGTCCATCGGAGCCGTGGCGTGGATCCAGAGCCTCGTCGTCGACGGCATCGTCGCCGGCGTCGGCGCGGTCATCGGCTTCATCCCGCAGATGCTCATCCTGTTTTTGCTGCTCGGCATTTTGGAGCTGTGCGGGTACATGTCGCGCGTCGCGTTTCTCATGGACCGCATCTTCCGCAAGTTCGGCCTGTCGGGCAAAAGCTTCATCCCGATGCTCATCGCGTCGGGCTGCGGCGTGCCGGCGGTCATGGCGACCAAGACGATCGAGAACGAGAAAGACCGCCGCATGACCATCATGACGACCACGATGATCCCCTGCGGCGCGAAGATGCCGATCATCGCGCTCGTGTTCGGCGCGTTGGCCGGCGCCGACTCCGAAGGCACGTGGTGGGTCGCCCCCATGTTCTACTTCCTCGGCGTCGTCGCGATCATCGTTTCCGGCATCATGCTCAAGAAGCTCAAGGCATTTGCGGGCGAGGCCGCCCCGTTCGTCATGGAGCTGCCGCAGTACCACGTGCCGACCGTGAAAAGCGTCTTGTTCTCCATGTGGGAGCGCGTGAAGAGCTACGTGGTCAAAGCCGGTACCATCATCTTCCTGTCGACGATCGTCATTTGGTTCCTCATGAACTTCGGCATGTACGAAGGCCAGTTCGGCCTGCTCGATGCCGAGATGGACGGATATCTTGACTACAGCGTCATGGCCGGCCTCGGCAATGTGCTTGCGTGGCTGTTCATTCCGTTGGGCTTCGGCAGCTGGGAGGCCGCCGTCACGGCGATCACGGGTCTTGTGGCCAAGGAGAACGTCGTCGCGACCGTCGGCATCCTTACGCAGCTCGGCGAGCTTGGCGAGACCGATCCGACGCTGTGGCAGGGTTTCGCCGCAATGCTCGGCGGCGGCTCGGCGGCAATCGTGGCGTTCTGCGCGTTCAACCTGCTGTGCGCGCCGTGCTTCGCCGCCATCGGCACGATTCGCCGCCAAATGATGAGCGCGAAGTGGACGTGGGCGGCCATCGGCTACATGACGGCGTTCGGCTGGCTCGTCGGCATGATGCTCTACCAGTTCGTGGGTCTGGCGACCGGAGAGGTGGGTTTCAACTTCTGGACGCTCGTCGCCATCGTGATCCTCGCGGCCATTCTGTTCCAGCTGTTTAGACCTATGCCGAAATACGACGACAAGGGCAAAGGGACGCTGCCCGTCGCGGAGAAGAACGCAGCGTAGCGCGCGGTTCGCGGGGGATGCAGGCGCCTTGCCGCCCGGCGCGGCCTGCGGGTTCTGTGGCGCGGCCGAGGGGGTGCCCGCCGCCCGGAGGACGAATGGGCGTGGGAGGCGTCTGCCCAAGACAGGACCCGCCCCGCGCCTATGGTGAGTCCGTGCGGGTCTTTCGGGAGTTGCTTGGGGTCGAACGTCGAACGAGAAGGAGGCGCCGGCTATGCTGCCGTTCGAGATCAACCTGCCGACGATCGCCGTTCTGGCGCTCATCGTCGCATGGGTGGTGTGGGCGATTCGTCGCCTTGCGGGTCGCGGTCTGTGCGACTGCGGCGACAGTTGCGGCGAGTCCGGCTGCGCGCGCGGAGGGTGCTCCGGATGTTCCGGCTGCGGCGCGGCTGACAAGATGGTTGCGGACATGAGCGGCGCTTCGAAGGAGTCTCGCCCGCACCGCGCATAGCCTCCGGCGCGGAGGCAGCGGGGAGGCGGCGCGGAGGCGGCGGGGGGGCGGCGCGCCCCCGACTTCCGGGTGACCCTTTGGTCGAATGGCAAGGCTCGCGACATGCGCTCGCGGGCCTTGCCGTATACTGGGCCTCGATAATTCGGCGACGGAAAGGCTTTTCCGATGAAATTCGTCTCTTGGAACGTGAACGGCCTGCGCGCCGCGATGAAGAAGGGCTTCGAGGACGTGTTCGCCGAACTCGGCGCCGATATGTTCGCTCTGCAGGAGACGAAGCTGCAAAAGGGGCAGATCAGCCTCGATCTGCCGGGGTATTTCGACTTTTGGAGCTACGCCGAGAAGAAGGGCTATTCCGGCACGGCGGTGTTCACGAAGCACGAGCCGCTTCAGGCTCTCCACGGGCTCGGCGATGCACGCCTCGACACGGAAGGCCGCATCGTCGCGCTCGAACTGCCGGAGCTGTGGTTCGTCAACGTATACACGCCCAACGCCCAAAACGAGCTCGCTCGCATCGACCATCGCATGCAGTGGGACGATGCCTTCCGCGACTTCTGCCGCGGGCTCGAGGCGGGAAGCCTGCCTGTCGGCGCGCAGAAGGCGGCGCCGAAGCCCGTCGTCATGTGCGGCGACTTCAACGTCGCCCATAACGAGATCGACTTGAAGAACCCCGGCCCCAATCGCGGCAACGCGGGGTTTTCCGACGAGGAGCGCGGCAAGTTCGACGAGCTGCTCGACGCGGGGTTCGTCGACACGTTCCGGCTGCTGCATCCTGACGCCACGGGGGCGTACTCGTGGTGGAGCTACCGGTTCAACGCGCGGAAGAACAACGCGGGGTGGCGCATCGACTACTTCCTCGTGAGCGAGGCGCTGCGCGACCGCGTGCGCACAGCGTCGATCTACAGCGAGGTCATGGGGTCGGATCACTGCCCCGTGGGCCTCGAGCTCGCATAGGCCGCCCGGGCGAAGGCCGCCGCTCGGGCGAAGGCCGCGCGGCCGGCGACCCGCATGGGCGGCGGGGTGC
>CAZBEP010000010.1:0-5407 GCA_964490925.1 uncultured Eggerthellaceae bacterium
GCCTCTCCCCGGCGGCTCCCCCTCGGCCGGCGCGCAGGCGCACGGCGCTCCCGGCGCCCCCCTTCGTCAACCGGCGCACGGCGCGCGGTGCCTCCCCCCGGCGACCCCCTTCGTCAACCGGCGCGCGGCGGCCGGCGCCGTCCCCTAGTTGCGCCACGGCGCTTTTCGGAACGTGCCCGTTATCGTACAATGAGCCGCGCGCGAAAAGCCGGCGTGGCTCAACGGTAGAGCAACTGATTTGTAATCAGTGGGTTGCGGGTTCGATTCCTGTCGCCGGCTCCACAACACGGCGTCGCCCATCATGCGCCGGCGCAGGGGTGCGGGTTCGATCCCTATCGCCGGTTCCACAACCGTTCAGGCATCGCCGCCGCTCCGCTCCCTCATACCTGCGATTCGCCGCCCCGCCGCCACTCCGCCGCCGGCGTTCTCAGGTGCCCTTTCCGCCGGCATCTCCCGACACCCTTTCCCAGCCCCCTTTCCCGGCGGCGGAAAACCGCTGGGAGAGCAGGCGGGTCGGCATGATAGGGCATGATCGGCCCCTGCCGTTCGTCGGCGGCAGAGGCGGCCTCGTTTCGCCGGAAGAAACCTCCCCAAACGGCGCTGCTACAATCTACACGGCGTTCATAAGCATCGACGCGGCGCGGCGCGCCGTCTTTCCGGTGCGCCGCATCATCAAGGAAGGAGGCTGCTCTGTGCGTATAGGAATACCGAAAGAGCCCTTCGATGGGCAGACCTTGGTCGCCGGCTCGCCGGACACGGTCGCCAAGCTGAAAAAGCTCGGCTACGACGTGTGCGTCGAGGCGGGCGCCGGCATCGCGGCCAGCTATTACGACGAGCAATACCAAGAGGCGGGAGCCGACATCGTCGACGAGGAGACCGCCTGGGGAAGCGACATCGTCGTATGCCTCGACACGCCGCCTTCCGAACAGCTCTCCTTTGTGAAACGGGGCGCGGTGCTCATCGCGCGGATGAACCCGGGGGCGAACCCCGATCTGGTGGACACGCTCGCCGACATGGGGGTCACCGCTTTGGCGATGGACATGGTTCCCCGCATATCGCGCGCCCAGTCGCTCGACGTGCGCTCGTCCATGGCCAACATCGGCGGCTACCGCGCCGTCATCGAGGCGGCAAGCGAGTTCGGCCGCGTGTTCGCCGGCCAAGTGACGGCGGCCGGCAAGGTTCCGCCCGCCTCGGTGTACGTCATCGGGGTCGGCGTGGCCGGCCTGGCTTCCATCGGCGTGGCCAACAGCATGGGCGCCGTGGTGTCGGCAACCGACGTCCGCCCCGAGGTGGCCACCCAGGTCGAGTCGCTCGGCGGCACGTTCGTCGAGATCCCCGTCAAGCAGGAGTCCTCCGACGGCTACGCCAAGGCTCTCGACGAGGATCAGCAAAAGCGCGTGCTCGAGGTCTACAGGGAGCAGGCGGCACACAGCGACATCGTCATCACGACCGCCCAGGTTCCCGGCCGCCCGGCCCCGCTGCTTCTTACCGCCGAGGCCGTGGCGGGCATGAAGCCCGGTTCGGTCATCGTCGACATGGGCGCGTCTCCGCTCGGCGGCAACTGCGAGCTCACGCGTCCGGGCGAGGTCTTTACGACCGACAACGGGGTCACGATCATCGGCTACACCGACCTGCCCAGAAGGCTTCCCGGCCAGGCGTCCCAGCTCTACGGCCAGAACATGGTGAACTTCTTCAAGCTCGTCACGCCCGGCAAGGACGGCGTGATCGTGCTCGACGAGGAGGACGTGATCGTGCGCGGCGTGACGGTGACGCTCGAAGGCGAGGTCATGTGGCCCCCGCCGCCGATCGAGGTGTCCGCAGCCCCGCAAAAGCCCGCTCCCGAGGCGGCGGCCGCTCCGGCCGAAGAGCCCGAGGAGAAATCGCCGCTTGCCCGCATGGGGTGGAAGATCGCCGCGGCGCTCGTGCTGATTCTGCTCGTCTTGGGCGCGCCGACGAGCATGACGAGCCACTTCATCGTGTTCACGCTCGCCGTCGTGGTGGGCTTCTATGTGATCACCGGCGTTTCGCACTCGCTGCACACGCCGCTCATGTCGGTGACGAACGCCATATCGGGCATCATCATCGTGGGAGCGGTCCTCCAGATCGGTTCGGACGATCCTGTGGTCGTGGCGCTGTCCTTCATCGCCATGGTCATCGCTTCGATCAACATCTTCGGCGGCTTTTTGGTGACGAACCGCATGCTCGCAATGTTCCAAAGGAGCTCGGAATGATAGAGGGCACACTACTCGCAACAGGCTTCAACGCCTCGGCGGAGACGCTCGAAGCGCTCGGGAGCTTCCAGTCTCTCGCCTACATTCTCGCCGCGCTCCTGTTCATCCTCGCCCTTGCCAGCCTGTCTAAGCAAAAGACGGCTCAGCGAGGCAACAAGCTCGGCGTGGTCGGCATGGCCGTCGCGCTTGTCGCGACGATCGTGACTGCGGCGGTTCAAGACGAGCGGGCTGCGGTGCTCGCCATCGTGCTCATGGTGGTCGCCATCGCCATCGGCGCATGCGTCGGCATCTGGAAGGCCGTGAACGTCCAGATGACCGGCATGCCCGAACTGGTCGCGATGCTGCACTCCTTCGTGGGCGCGGCTGCGGTGCTCGTGGGTTTCAACTCGTTTTTCACCACGCCGGGGGCAGACACGGCCGATAACGCCTACCACATGGGGGAAGTCGGCCTGGCGGTGTTCATCGGCGCGGTCACGTTCACCGGCTCCATCGTGGCCTACCTGAAGCTGTCCACCAAGATCTCGGGCAAGCCGCTCACGCTGCCTGGGCGCAACGCCCTCAACCTCGGCATCGTCATCGCGTGCATCGCGCTGATCGGTTGGCTCATAACCACGCGCGGGGTCGAGGAGGGCATCGTCCCGCTTATCATCATCACGGTCCTTTCGCTCGTGCTGGGCGCGCACCTTGTGCTCGCCATCGGCGGAGGCGACATGCCCGTCGTGGTGTCGATGCTCAACTCCTACTCGGGCTGGGCGGCGGCCATGGCCGGGTTCACGCTCGGAAGCGACCTGCTCATCATCACGGGCGCGCTCGTCGGCTCGTCGGGTGCGTACCTGTCCTACATCATGTGCCAGGGCATGAACCGCTCCTTCGTCTCGGTCATTCTCGGCGGTTTCGGCGGCGACTCCGAGCCTTCCGCCTCCGGGGACGCGAAGGACTACGGCGAGCATACCGAGACTACGGCCGAAGAAGTCGCCCAGATGCTCGCGAACGCCAAGAGCGTGGTCATCACGCCCGGCTACGGCATGGCGGTCGCGCAGGCCCAGTTCCCGGTGGCCGATCTCACGCGCACGCTCGTTGAGCGCGGCGTGGACGTGAAGTTCGGCATCCACCCGGTCGCCGGACGCATGCCCGGACACATGAACGTCCTGTTGGCCGAGGCGAAGGTTCCCTACGACCGCGTGTTCGAAATGGACGAAATCAACGACGACTTCGGCGATGTGGACGTCGTGCTCGTGATCGGCGCGAACGATACGGTGAATCCTTCGGCTGAGACCGAGCCCGACTCGCCCATAGCCGGGATGCCCGTCATGCGCGTCTGGGAGGCAGGCACGGTCGTCTGCTTCAAACGCTCGATGGGCAACGCCGGATATGCGGGCGTGCAGAACCCGCTCTTCTTCAACGAGAACACCGACATGCTGCTCGGCGACGCCAAGCGGTCGGTCGACGGGATCATCGCGGCGCTGTAGCGCGCGCCGAACGCTCCTGCCCGCGCGCGCCGCTGCGGGGTCGATCGCGGCGGCGCGCGCGTCCGGCAAACGGCATCAAAGCGGTACCGCGAGCCGCGCGACACGCGGGCGGGAGGCATCTGCCCGCAAGGACGACCGAAGGAAGGGACAGCATGGGCATTCGGAACGTCGCCATCATCGGCAGGGGGGCGGTCGGGCTGCTCTTCGGCAGCGTCATCGCGCAGAACCTCGGCGCGGGCGCCGTCGCCTTCGTCATGGACGAGGAGCATCTTCGCCGCTCGCGCGGCCAGGTCGTCACCGTCAACGGGAAGCCGTCCGACATCCCCGTGCTCCCCGAGCGCGACGCTCGCCCCGTCGATTTCGTGATCGTCGCAACGAAGGCCGCAGGGCTCGATGCGGCGATCAGGATCATGGGCCGCCTCGTCGGGCCGGATACCCGTATTATGTCGCTGCTCAACGGCATCACGAGCGAGGAGCGCATCGCGGCGCGCTTCGGCTGGGAGCGCACGGCCGTCAGCATCGCGCAGGGGATGGACGCCATGTTCATCGGTCCTGAGCTCACCTACGAGCATCCCGGGGAGATCCGCTTCGGCGCGGCCCCGCTCACCTCGCCCGACGTCATCGGAGATATTGCGGACTTCCTCGAGCGAGCCGGCATCGCGCATGCGGTGGAGCCCGACATGCGCCATCGCCTCTGGACGAAGTTCATGCTCAACGTCGGGATCAACCAGACGTGCATGGCCTTCGGCGGCACGTACGGGACGGCAAGCGATCCGGCAGGCGAGCAGCACCGCATCTTCGTTGCGGCCATGCGCGAGGCGCGCGCCGTCGCCAACGCCGAGGGGGTCGACGTGACCGAGGACGACCTCTCCGCGATGGCGCGCCTCATCGCGAGCCTCGACCCGGACGGGCTTCCCTCGATGGCGCAAGACCGCGTGAACGAGAAGCCCTCCGAGGTCGACGAGTTCGCCGGCACGGTCGTCCGCCTCGCGCGCCGCCACGGCATCCTCGTCCCGCACAACGAGTTCCTCCTCGCCCGCATCCGGGAGATCGAGGCGTCCTACGGCCGCACGGGCGGGGA
Source organism: uncultured Eggerthellaceae bacterium (assembly GCA_964490925.1). Taxonomy (GTDB): domain Bacteria; phylum Actinomycetota; class Coriobacteriia; order Coriobacteriales; family Eggerthellaceae; genus CAZBEP01. The sequence goes on from CAZBEP010000010.1 coordinate 4,782, forward strand.
GTAGGGATGCGGCCGCCCGAGTAGGAAGCAGGGATGCCGCGCCGCCCAGGCGGGGCATCCTACGGCGGTCGCCCGAGTAGGGAGTAGGGTTTTAGCCGCCCGCGCGGGGCGCAAGACTCCCGCAGGGCCGGTAGGACCTTTCGGCTCCATGATGTCGCGAGCGGGGGTGCGGTCGCCCGTGCGGGGCGCAAGGCCGATCAGGCCGAGCCTTCCCCCTCGTCGGCGACGATGCCGAGATAGACGCTCGGTTCGATGTCGCAGACGCGCACGCCGCGAGAAAGCCTGATGCGGGATATGCGCAGCCCCAGGCGCTCCGCCTCTTCAAGGTCGCAGCGCGAAAAGCCGGTGAGCACCGCGCGCTTCGAGGCGCGTCCGAGGACGGATCTGATGAGGAGAAGGTCTGCCGCCTGGCAGCGCGCAGGCACTTCGCCTCCCGCCGCCCCCGCATCGAAGTTGGCTCGCGAGGGGACGATCCCGTTGACGAATCCGCCGAATACCACGGTCGGCGCCTGGTGTCCCGTCGCGCCTCGGGGCGAGCACACCATGACGCGGCCCGCGCCGCACCCGAAGGGCGGCTCCTCCGCCGCAGGATCGCCGCCGCCTGTCGCACCCCGACAGCCGCCGCC
>CAZBEP010000010.1:5507-17372 GCA_964490925.1 uncultured Eggerthellaceae bacterium
GCGTCGGGGCCGAAGAGGGCTTCAAGACCTCGCCGGTAGGCTTCTGCAAGCGGCGCGCACAGAGGATCTTCGCTCGCCACGCCTTCAAGCTCTCCCCGCTCCAGCATCGAGAGGGCTTCCTCGATGCCCAGGCCGAGGCGCTGCGCCGCCTTGCGCACCTTCTCGAGGCCGGCGCTTCGGGCCATGTAGTCCCCGAAGCCCACGAGGCTGCGCCATGCCACGCCGTCGTGGGGATCGCCTTCAAGGCGCGCCATGGTTTCCGCCCGCGCACGGGCGCACCCCGCCTCGTCTCTGAAATCGCGAACGGATACGGGCTCGGGCGACGGAACCACGTTCGCGCCCGCCCGCCGCAGCTCCTCGATCGCCCGCTTCCTCCAAAGCCCGTTCGCGCCCACCACGAGCACGTCTGTGCCCGCGCCTTCGGCCTCGCGGCATATGCGGGCGATGGCGCGCAGCTCGTCTGCCAGCTCCTTTTCCATGCGGACTTCCAGGCCGGGGGCGCCCGCAGTCGTCCCTTCGCGCTGCCGGTCGTTCCGACCTTCCTCCTGCGCAGCAGTCAAGGCGCCGGGACGAGGCGCCTGCAAAGCCTTCTCGGCGAGGCCGGAAGTCGCGGGAGCGTCCTTGTCCTGAGCGAGGGCCCCGCTTCGAGCGCCCTGCCGCATCAGCTCGGAGTATCGCGCACCGAAGCCTTTCCGACCGTGCGCATGCTCCCTTGAAAGGCTTTCCGAGCGGGCCTGCAGGCGGGACGCCGCCTGAGCGAGGGAGTCGGGGCGATGGGGGTTGCTCAGAGTGCAGACCTCGGCGTCCGGGTGAGCCTGCAGAAACTCCTCGACGCCTTGGGGGTAGGGGAAGTCGTCTTGCGCAGGAGGGGCTGGGCAGGGATCCCCCGCAAGCGAGAACGACGTTTCGGCGAGCATGCGCGCAAGCGTTTGCGAGGCGCGGTCGAGCAGGGGATAGTCGTCCACGAGCACGTGCTGTGCCGAGTGGCGCTTTCGCGCGCAGGGGTCGGCGCGCAGCGTGTTCACGGCGAGGTTTCCCAGCTCGCATGCCAAGATGCCGCCGGTGAACCGGAGGTTGTCCCGCAGGGTGGCGGCCACGGCCTCCTCTTCGAGCGTGACGAGCCATCCCTCGTCGTCATCGGCGAGGTTTGACCAGCCGCCGCACAAAAAGCCCATCACCTTGCGCAGCCTGCGCTCTTTGAAGCGGGTCGTCCGCACGTCCTCAAACAAGAAGCGCTCCTCGAAGGCGTCGAGCACGCGCGGCGAGCGCCCAAAAAGCGTCCGTGCCGCAGGTTCGGCCATGATCTCAAGCGCGACATCGCGGACGAGCCCCACGCGCAGCGAAAGCTTTGCCGACTCGGCGGCCTCGTCGATGCGCGCACGAGCCTGCGCATACCCGGCGGGCGTGGCGCACAGAACGAGCACCGCCGGCCTGGCGCGGCCTTCAAGCGCCTCTTCTGCGCGGGCGAGAGAACACGCGCAGGCCGCGACGGAACGGGTCTTTCCCGTCTGCGGGCCGCCGAGCCAGCACCGCGACTCGCTGAATCGTTCAACGTCGGCATGGGACATGGGGCCTCCTGGGAAACGAGGGCGCATCATCGCTGCGGCGCGTCCGGGCGCAGACCGGGGAAGCGGCCCGAGCTCCGAGGACTATGGGGAATCGGAGCATCGGGCCGCCTCTTTGCTGGGCGTTCGAATGCCGAGACAAACGCCCAGCAAAGACCGGGGACAGCACCTCCTCATGCGGAGCGTCTTCGCAGACGGGGGAAGGGTGCGGGGCGCCGAAGGGGTGCGGGCGCCGACAGAGGAGGCGCCCGCGCGTCCTTCCAAGGCTCAAAAGCTCACCTCTCGGCGCCGCGGCGATTTGGGGCGGCCTGCCCGCCTCTGCGTGACGCTACTCGGGCCGGTCTTGCCCGCCTTTGGGTGATGCGATCGTAACGGGCATGCGTTTGCGGGGGAGCAGCGGCATGGAGATGGCCTTTCCGGGACAGGCTTCAACGCAGGCGCGACACTTGGTGCACTCCGACCAGGATGCTCCAAGCTCAGGATGGCGCGGGTCTATGCCCACTTCGCATACCTGACCACAGCGTCCGCATGTGCCCCCGCGAGCCTCGATGCAGCGGCTGTCGTCGATGCTCGGCTTGAAGGTGCGGTTGAGCCTCCCGAGCAGGCTCATGAGAGAAGAGACGGGGCAGATGTGGCTGCACCATTTCCTGAAAAACACCACCTCGGCGAGAAGAACCGCCGGGATGACGATGACCGACCAGGTGACGTCTCCTGTGCCGAACAGGTTGATCAGCACGAAGAGCATCGCGAAGCTCAAGCCTATGGGGCACACGAGGCAAAACACGGGAAATCCGAAGATGGCGGCGGAAAGAAGCGCGCCGCCGAGCACAAGGTGGCGCGAGTTGGACGGTCGGCACTCCGGCGAGCAGCCCTTATGTCTATGCGTGCAGGGAGGGCGGAGGAGGGCCCTCTCCTTTTCGGAGAGTGCGGCCTGCGTCCCTTCGGCCGCATCGAGCGCGGCGTCTGATGCGGCAAGCTGTACCGCCGCATCGCCGGCTGCGGGAGCGGCGGCTTGCGTCTGCGCATCGCCGGCTGCGGCCTCCGCCTGTGCTTCCGAGTCCTCAACTGCGGGTTTTTTCTGCTTGGTGAAGGCGGTGCGCAGTTTGCTCACCACGGGGACGGGGCACACCCACCCGCAGAAGGCGCGGGCGAACAGGATGATCGCCGCTGCGGCCAGCACGAGCGATATGACGGCGCGGGGAACGATGGTCTTGCTGGCGAGCATGGTGCCCAAGGCTCCCAAGGGGCACAGTACCGATATCGTTTCCCACCCGAGAGCCGACAGGTTGCCGAACCCGGTGTGCGCGATATACCCCACGCCCGCTATCGCCAGGATGATCGCAGGGATGAGCGCTCTGATCCGTTTGACCTTCATAACCTACCTCTCTTTACGCATCCTGGGTTGCGGGTTCTACGATGATGGCGCGCGAGGTGGCGCCCTGAACGGCGGAGCCTTGAAGCGACACGCACGCGTTCTGGCACGCGCCGCATCCGTTGCACGGGTCGGTCACCACCACGGGGCGACCGTAGTCGTCGAGCGTGATCGCCTCGTAGGGACACGCGTCGTAGCAGAACCGGCAACCGTTGTAGAGTCTGTAGGCCCGGCACCAGTCCTGGATGATGCGCGCCTTGCCCAAAATGGTGGTCTCGGCCTGAGCCCCCTCCTCCAAGCGGAGCGCCTGGGTGGGGCACATCTCCACGCAGCGGGGGCTTCCCCCGTTGCTTTCGGCGCAGAAGTCGCACCATCCCACGTCGTAGTTGGCAGTCGGCATGCGCGCTCCCAAGATGCCCTCCTCGATATGGGCGGGCGTGAGGGCTTTGCGAGGGCACGCCTCTATGCACCGCTCGCAGCGGATGCACGACGACACCAGATGATCCTCGTCCTGCCCGCCCGGCGGGCGGACCTGCGCTTCGGCCGGGACGGCCTTAAGCCCGCCGAGCGCGAGGAGTGCCGCTGCGCCGCATGCGCCAAGGGAAAACGCGCGGCGCGACATGCCGGCATAGGTCTTTTCCGATGTAGAGTCCATCTAAGCCTCGCTTCCTCAAGCCATGCCCTTGCGCTACTCCTCGCCCTCGAGAAGGTTGTCTATCAGGGCGGCGTCGGTTTCCAAAAACCCTTCGGTCATATAGGAGAGACCCCGGTAGAAGTCGGTTTTGGCAAAGACGCGCATCTGGTCGCAAAGAAGCGGGGCCCATGCGCTCAGGTGGTCCTCCATGAAATGCCTTTGGCGCTTGACCAGCCGGTATGCATCGTCCTGACGATTCTCGCGCAGTGCGTCGGCCGTGCGCTGCACAAGGATCTGCATGTATTCCAACTCAAGGGCGATGTGGTCCTCGCCTTCTTTCCACGACTCGCTCTTGGCGAGGCCCGCAGCCCGGTAAAGCGCGAGCACTTCGTCGCGTACGTCCTGCATGAGCAGGCGCTTCTCGCTCGAGTACACGCTCTCGAACGGGTAGGCGGCCGCATGGCCGTTGTATCCGTGGCCGAAAAAGGTGCGCAGGTAGTCGGCGGCAAGGTCGGTGACGGAATTCTCCCAAAGGCCGCTCAGATACGTGGCTATCAGCCTGTGTCCCTCGTCCACCTTCTCGTTTCCCGTGGACACGCGCCAGCGAAGGCCGTGAAGCTCGTCGAGAAGCTCGGGGTCGACCTCGCTTCGGTACAGGCGCGACAGCAATCCGTAGGTGGAGCTTCGCTGCTCGTTGACGGCTATCAGCTCGTCGGGCGTCGTCTCGCACGCCTGCGCGGTGCCGCTCATCGTCGTCACCTTCCTTTCTATTGGGTGGCGCTTTTCGTTTCGCTCGGGCTTTGGTCCAGGGGCTGCTCGCGCTCAGGCGCCCCCTCGTCTTTGACCTCTGCCAGCCTCTCCGCCAGGATCTGCTCTCCCAGCGGCGTCGTATTCCAGGTCTTTCCCTGCCAGGCGATGCACTCGTTGCGCTCGAGCTCTTCCACGAAGTGCTGCACGAAGAAGCGGCGCGGCTTTGCGATGGAGGGGTCGGAGTCTACGAGTTTGGAAAGCCGGGCTATGGTGGCGCCCTCTCCGGACGCGGCGGAAAGCACCCGCTTGTACAGGTGGGAAAACTCCGCCTCGCGTTCGAGCTGCGCGAGGATGCGCTGCTTTGGGTCGTTTCTGTCGAGTGCGGCGCGCCCGGCCTCGCTCGTTTGCCAGCACACCTCGGGCGGGTCGGTGGGCACCCAGTACTCCTCGCCGTCCACCACCTCGATGTCGGGGGCGGGGACGTATTCGCCGTAGGGCGTGCCGTCTCCGGTCACGCGCTCTAAGGCTCCGGCGGCCTCGAGCATCGTGCACAGGTTCGCGGGCTCGTACACCGAGAACTTGTGCGCGCGCAGCTCGCCTACGACCTGCTCCATGCGTTCGGTGGAGCAGGGCTCAAGCGATTCGCGCAGTATCCCCAAAAGCACCTGCTTGTGCGGCGCCATGTGGGCGAGCAGTTCGCGTATGCGCTCCTCGGCAGGGCGCGACGCGTACTCGGGCGCGCTTCGGTCCACCACGTTGGGGATCTTCGGCATGCGTTCGGGGTCTGGCGGAAGGAACTCGGTCCGACCCTCTATGTTGGGAAGGAATATGCCGGCGTCTCCGCCCGCGTCGTCTGTGTATTCAGACTCGACTCCGAAAACCTCCAACGCCGGGTCGAAGGGAAAGTCGAACTGCTTGCCGTTCGTGCTGTCAGGCATCTGCTTCTCCTTCCTCTGCGCCGCGGCCCTGACAAAGGTCGAAGCGCTTCCTTCGGTCGCAGGTTGCAGCCCTGCGGTCATGCAGCCTTGCGGCCTCGCGCCTGTGGGTTTTGCCCTGCGTCCACGCGGCCTGGCTGTAGGTTTGCGGCCTCAGTTCAGCGCGCCCTTTCGCAAAAGCGTCTGCCCCCCGACCGTGGCCGGAAGCTCGGCGCCCCATTCGGCCAGGAAGGGCGTCGGGCGCGTTAGGGCGACGCGCACGCCGTCCTGCAGTCTGGTGCGCGCGAACGAGATCCCCGCCGCGCGGGCGGTATGTTCCTCGATGCGCGTGAAATACGAGATCATGGCGCTGTCCTGCGCGCTTGAGACGCAGGAGGAAAAGATCGCGCGCCCCTCGTCTATCGCCTGTCGGCGCCGCTCGTCGGAGGAGTCCTTCGCGTATGAGGGCACAAGCCCGTCCACGCACCCCACGGCAAACACCCGTTTGGCGCCTTCGCGGACGTGGCTCATCAAGACGATGGGGATCGTCTCCGCTTCGGGCGGAAACGTGGGGCGCTCCATCTGGGCGCGAACGATCGCGTACAGCTCTCCCGCGTTCTCGTCGCCGCGTACGTGCAGGGTCGCATGGCGAAGCGACATGCTCTCCTTGAGGCCGACCACCTTCACCAAGGTGTGGCCGCGCGCGTCTGCGTAGCTGCCAAGGAGCGCGTCGAGCTCCTCTCGGCTCGCTCCCGCATCGATGCAGGCGCGCTGTGCCGCAGCGTTGCCGGGATCGGCCAAGGCCGCCAGCTTCGCGACGCGCATGCGGTCGTTCGCGTCCAAGCGCGCATGGGGCGCGCAGAACAGGGCTGGAACCTTTTGGGAGGCGCAGACGCGCTGGAGCTGCACGCCCCAGTTGACCGAAGGGACCGCAAGCCGCATGTCGGATGCGCGGCAGACCCCGCGTTGAGCGTCCCGCGCGGCGAGCTGCGCGATGCCTGAGAGCTCTTCTGCCGGGGAGCCCCATTTCGCCACCGTGCATGCGCGCGGCAGCGTGCCGGAAAAGACGCGCCGGGCTTCCATGACGGCCGCTCTCAGTCCCGGAACCGCCGCGTCGCCGGACAGAAAGCGCGGCTTGTCCCGTCCCCGAACGAGACCGTCCACTCGCGCGCATAATCCACCGCAAACGAGAACCGCTCAGGCTCAGGAGGCTCCTTTTCCCTTTCGACGGGGGGAAGCGTGTCGGAGTCGGTGGGGGGCACGGCGGTGTTCTCGTAGCTTTTCGCCTGCTTGTCGAGCTCGAGCCATTCCTCGCGGGAGAGCTTCGGCTCGGGCGCGCGCTCCTCCTCCGCCTCCGCCTCGTGGTCGGAGGCGTCCTCGCCCTGTTCCGGGTCGGCTTCGGGTTCGGGGTGCTCGCGCGTCCATGCGGAGAATGCCTCGCCGCGCTGCGTCTCGTAATCCTCGTCAGAGGGGATGAGCACGCCCGTTGCGCCTTCGAGCGCACCTTCGTTCAAGAGGTTTCGGGCCTGATCGACGAAGTCGCGCGCGTCGAAGTCGATGAAGCTTAACGGGTCGGTGTGGAGCGCCACCGAAAACTCTCCGCCCTGGAGCTCGATGCGAACCCGGTCGAATACGACTTCCGGAAGGCCGATCTTGCGCTGGCGCGTGTTGAAGGCCCTCATGGTGCTGCCCACCTTGTGCAGCATGTTGCCGATCCAGCGGCTGACCACCCCATCCCACAGATCGTCCGCCCCTTCGTCGGCGCTGCGCAGGTATTTGCGCGTGCCGAAGCCCACGACCATGCGCGCCCTGTTCTCGATCGGGGCATCCGACGAGGCGGGCTCGTGGCTTCGCACCACGGGAACCCCGATGTACGGATAGCAGCGCTTGATCTCTTGTACGGTGTCTTTGCTGGCGAGGCGTTCGTCAAGATCAAGGACGAGGGTCAGCGAAGGTCGCAGAAGTGCCATGAGAGTTCCCCCTTCTTTCTTCCCGTCTCTCGCGAGGCCCTTCGGCCTGCGTCTGCGCTGTGGGACAGGCTCGCTTTCAAGCGTTGCGGACAGACTCGCGCTCGCAAGCCCCGCAGAGCCGGCCCGTACGAGAGGCCGCGAAGGAGCATCTGCCGCGCAACCCCGGCACCCCTGTGCTCAACGAGCGTTTCCCCTCATCGCAGGGAGTGTAGGACGGCTTTCATACGGCGAATAATACCGGTTCTATGATTTTGGATATGAAAAAGATTCTATGATTGCGATTACGCCTGCGAGGGCAGTTGTGTCCCGGCGCTCGTTTTTAGGTCGGCCGACCTGTCGAGAGGGGGAGGCGATGCCGAGCATCTTAGGCATTATCGATCTTTTGGGAAGGCTTGAAAGCCCGTTGGTCACGGTGCATCAGGAGCGCTGCGTCATGGTGCGCAACCGCAACGCGGACTGCCTGCGCTGCGCCGAGGCATGCACGTCGGGATGCATATCCTTCGACGGAGAGAACCTGACCATTTCCCCCGAGCGGTGCATCGGGTGCGGGACGTGCGCCACCGTGTGCCCCACGTGCTGTTTGGAGGCCCACAACCCCAACGACGCCCAGCTTCTGGGCGAGTGCCTTGCCGCAGCGCAGCGCATGGAGGGCACGGCCGTCCTGGGCTGCGGAGAGCTGCTCGATCGCGCCTACGGCCTGTACGCGACCGACAAAGTGGTTCGCGTGGAATGCTTGGGCCGGGTGGAGGAAAGCCTCCTGACCGAGCTTATGGCCCAAGGCGTAGAGGACATCGTGCTCGTGCACGGCGGATGCAGGGATTGCGAGCACGCCACGGGCCGCTCGGCAGTAGAGGACGTGCTCGAGACGGAGCGGCGCCTGCTTGAGGCGTGGGGCGTCCCCGGCATGCCCGTGCGGCTTTCAGGCAAGCTTCCCGGCAAGGCGAGGGCCGGCGACGAGGGCTACGACGCGACGAGGCGCGAGGCGTTCAAGCGCGGAGGCGAGGGGCTGAAACAGGTCGGGAAGCAGGTCGGCGCGGCCGCAGCGGATGCGGCCTTGGGCGAGGCGTCCGCCGAAGAGCCGCAGTCCGAACCCGAGAAGCGCAGATACGTGAAGGTGATGGAGGACGGGACGCTCCCGCATTTCGTTCCCGACAGGCGCGAGCGACTGCTCGACGCGCTTGCGCGCTTAGGCGAGGCGCGAGAAGTCGAGGTGGCCACGCGGCTGTGGGGGCACGTTGCCATCGACGTCGAGCGGTGCACCTCGTGCCGCATGTGCGCGGTCTTTTGCCCCACCGGGGCGCTGCGCAAGTTCGACGCCGACGACGGGAGGTTCGGCGTAAAGCACTACCCGGGCGACTGCGTGAAATGCCGCTGCTGCGAATCCATCTGCCCTGCCGACGCCGTCACGATAACCGACGAGGTATGCGCCTCAAGCATGTTCGACGGTATGACCGAGGTGTTCGAGATGAGGGAGCCTGCGGTGAGAAAGGGCGGGGCGCATGCCATATGGAACACCGCCAAGCTGCTCACCAACACCACCCAAGTCTACGAGCGCTAAAAGACGGGCGCCCCGCCTCCTGGGGGCGGGGGAGGCGCCGCGCGCCGCGCATGGCGGCCTGCGGCCGGATCGCGAGGAGGAGCTTTGATCAGAGAGGCGCCGGAGCACTACCGGCTTTCGTCTTACGAGCCCGTGCGCATTGCGGAGCCGCCCGTGCAGGTGACCGAGGAGATGGTGGACGCCCAGATGGCGCGCGAGATGTCTCGGTTCGCCCGATTCGAGCCCGCCCTGGGTCCGGCATGCGAGGGGGAGTGCCTGCGCGCCAAGATGGAGGTCTTGGTCAACGGGGAGCCAGAGGAGGCGATGTCGGGCGAGTCCGTGACCGTGGTCTTGCAGCGCGGCGCGCAGCCCGAGGGATTCGTCGCGGGCATCGAAGGGATGCGCGTGGGCGAGCGGCGCTCCTTCGACTTTTCGGCCGCCGACCCTGCCGACCCGACAGGCTCGCCCGCCGCGTTCCACGTGGATATCGAGCTCGCGGACAAGCGGCGGCGCGTGATTCCCCAGCTCACCGACGAGTTCGTGCGGGCGCGCCTGTCTGCGACCGACCGCACGGTGGAGCAGTTCCGCGAGCGCGTGCGGCGCTACCTCGCAGACGAGCAGGGAAAAGGCATCAAGGAGCGGCGCGAGCGCCTTGCCGTTGAGGAGTTGGGCAAACGGCTCGTGGGCGCCATCCCGGACGCGCTCATCGAGGAGGCGCGCGATGAGATAGCGGCCTCTTTCGCCGCAGATCTCACGTCGAGCGGCTTAACGCTGCATCAGTTCCTCGAGCAACAGGGCATGAGCGAGCGCCACTACCAGATGACCGTGATGATGCAGGCTCGCGAGTCGCTTCGCCAGGGCTTCGCGCTCGACGTGCTTTACCGCCACCTCAAGACGCCCATCGACGAGGCCGCGCGACAGCGGGCGCTTTCGCTTTTGGCGCCTGGGCGCGAAGAGGAGGCACGCGCGCTGTGCGAAGAGCGGGAGGGCCGCGATGCGCTCGAGATCATGGCCCGGCGCCAGGCGGCATGCGAGTGGCTCATGAGGACTGCGGTCTTTGAGTAAGCGCGAATGCCTCGTGGAGGCGCCTGCGGCGGGGTCTGAGGCGGCGCTTGGGGGGGTCGCGGGTGCGTCCGCCCCAGGCTTTGCCGGCGCGCCGTCGCACGCCGCCCCGCCGCCGCAGCGCAGCAGGCTTTGCCGGCGCGCCGCCCTCCGTCGCAGCGCGGCAGACCCTGCATTACGAGGGCTTCTCCTCGGTCGACTCCACCATGGAGATGAGTTCTTGCTGGGAATGGACGCCCAGCTTGCGGTAGATGTTGCGCATGTGGGTGTTCGCCGTGCCCGCCGATATGTAGAGGGTCTTTTGTATGGCGGAGGAGTTGTGGCCTTTCGCGAGGAGGAACAGCACCTCGGTCTCCTTGCGCGAGAGCAGGTAGGTGTCTGCGACGAAGAGGCATTTGCGCTTGAACCTGCCAAGGCGTTCGGGCGTGGGGGGATCCTCGCTGTGCGGCGCCTCGTTTCGGGCGGGCTCCTCGGCTTGAGCAGACGTCCTGTCTTGGGCGGCCGTATCGGTGCGGCCGGTTTGTTCGGGCAGCTCGTTCAGGAGCACGAAGGGCGGCTTGGAGGGTCTCTCTCCGGTGGCCGCCCCCGAGGCGTTCGGGTCGGCCAGATCGTCGCGGTCGAGAAACGCCGGGCAGGCATTGCCGTAGGCCAAGGTGGAGCGCAGTTCGGTGTTGGTAGGAATAAACGAGTGAACTGCCATAAGCAGGATCAGGATCAAGACGACGGGAAGGGTCGCCTCTGCCCCCAGCGAGGACTCATCGGGGAAGGGGTTTCCTACGAGGACGGCCGAAAGCAAGCCGATGGCCATCATGCCGCGCCCTATGCCGAACACCGTGAAGGAGCTGATGCGGAAGCGCTGGGATATGTCGGCAAGCGCTATCCACATGCACGTCTCCATCAGGAGGTACGAGGATATGAGGGAAAATACCGAGAACGCGGGGTTTTGCCCTAACGGGGAGACGGAAAATCCGAGCAAAACGGCCACCACGGGGAAAAGCGTGCGAAACGCATAGTAGGAGGTCTTTCGCTGGGCGAGCATGGCCGCCATGATGAGTGCGCACGCGAACGTGCCGGCAAGCAGGATCGACATCGTGACGTCGCTCGTGGCGGCGCCGGCTCCGGCCGCGCTGAACGCCTCGCCGCGGACGAACCCCATGGCAAACCCCATGACCAAAAACGGAAGCCCCAGGCGAAATCCGAAGGGTATGTTGTGCACGGGGATGGTGGACATGGTGAACTCCAGATTGTCCACAAGCTGGCGCGAGCAGCGCGAGAGGCAGAAGAGCTCTCCGAAGGGAAGCACCAGGCACACGATCGCGCCCACCGGCGATGCGACGGTTTGGAGAAGCATAGCGAACGCGTAGACGCACGACGCCACGACCAGCGAAAGGGCGGCGCAGATGCTCGAGGTCGCCACGTCCAGGACGCTGAACGAAACGCCGAAGCTCATCAGTATGATAGCCGAGCCGAAGCCCGTGAGCGCACCCGACGCCATGCTCAGCGCCGTACTCACGGAATCGGAGCCCGATACGAACACAAGGATCACCATGCCGACGAACATGCACGTCGCTCCGACGGCGCGGTTGCGCCTGCGCTTGTGAGGCGTGCCGAATACCACGCGAACGCGTTTCAGGAAAGCGGCATAGGCGATGAGCGCGCAGGAAAACACGGCGAGCGACGCCACGAAGAAGGTGTTCGCGTAGGTCTCGTCACCGGTTCGGAAGAGGTTGTGCCCGTTGTACATGAAAAGGAACATCCAAGCCCAGTGCAGGCCGAAGCCTACGATGAGCTCGAAAGACATCTTCCCTACGGCGTAGCTTTCCTCTTCGCGATACTCGATGGTCACATGAGGCAGCTTCACGGCGCGAGTTCCTCCCCTCTCGCGTCACCCACCTGAAAGCGACACGCCTCCGCGTGTTTCTTCGTCAAAGAGCTGCGGCCGGCCTCACGCCGCGTCTGCCGCCCTTAAAAGCCTCGCTCGGCGAGCATGATGCAGACCGCACATCCGCCATGATACCTGTTTTTAGGTTCTCTCGGAGAAATAAAACCAACTCTGTCAAG
>CAZBEP010000011.1:0-17201 GCA_964490925.1 uncultured Eggerthellaceae bacterium
GACGCTCCTTCGAGGTGCTAGGCCAGACGGCATCCGGCGCGCGGGCGGCGGCGGGACGCGCGGGCGGGCGCGCGCGGGCGCCGGGGCGGCCTTGCCGCAAGGGAGTCTCCGCACACCTGGGTAAACGCCGCCGCAGCCGCCCCGGCGGTCCTGCGGGGAGTCCGCCAGCGCTCCCTCGCCTGCCCCACCCGTCGATTCGCGGCGGAAACGCCCTCTGCGGCTGGCGTCCGGGACGCCGACGAGCCGCGGGAGCCGCCCCCGCTCCCCCGCCGCGCCGCCGCCCGGTTGCGGACTGCATGTCCGCCCACGGGCAGCGATCCGCCAGCGGACTGCGGGATGTCCGGGACGGCGATCTCCCACGAGCGGCGAGCCATTCGGAACTGCGGCTCGCTCGAAAACTGCGGCTCGGGAGGAGTTAGCCACGGCTCGGGAGGATCCCGGGTTCGTGCACGCACGGGAGGGCCCGCAGAGGCCCGGATTTCGCGGCTCAGGAGGAGTTAGCCACGGCTTGGGAGGGATTCGAGGGTGCCGTCATCCCGCGACCTGGGGAAACGCTGCGGGCGATCCGCGCCGGAGGGTCACGCGGGGCGGGGAATCCTCCCAAACCGCGAATTACGGGCTTTCCCGGGGCCTCCCGTGCATGCGCCGGGGTGCCGGCCGCCCGCCGAAGGGTCCGCAGCGCACCGCAGCCCCTCCCGCCCTCGCGGCTCGATCCCCGCCGCCCGCCACGCGCGAGCCCCCGCAGGCGCCGCGATCCACCGGCGCCGCGCCCCGCACGCGAGCCGCCGCACGCCGCGCCCCCAACCCGTCCGCCGCCGCACGCCGCACTCCCTCGCTTTGCTGCCGCCTTGCATCCGCTCCCCGATGCGGTGCGAAGCCAAGACGATCGGCGTTTCCCTGGGGAAAGATCCGAAAGGCTACGAAGCGTTTATCCTTTTGGACATCCCGCACCGACAGCTCGATGAGTAAGATTGAGACATTGGGGGAAGCGCTCATTTTGGGGAAGCGCTCATTACGCGCTTTCACCCGTCTCCGCGCCCTGCTGGAGCGGATGCGAGCGTAAGCCTCAGTGAGGTATGCAGCCTGTGCCAATGAGGCTTAAGTGCCAGAAGATGAGGCTTCATTTCCTGAAAAGTGTCCGGTAAGAGCTTTGAGGAAGCCAATGGAGGGGCGCTCTGCGCGACGATATCACGAAAAGTAACCCAAAAGTTAATAACTTTACCTGTTCGGGTATTTTCCGCGATCTGAGATCCATTTTTCTTCGGGGGGGAGTACCATGCAGTCTATTACCGACAAGACGAACCCAGCGCGTGAGTATCAGCTTCGTCGGGGGGCGCGCGAGGTTCCCATCGCAGGTATGAGCAAGGACAAGGAGCGTCTGATCTCTTCGAGCGGGGAATCGTTTTACGAGCTTGCCTGCAGCAATCTCTGGCGCAGCGACGATGCCGACAAACGCGATTTTCTGTACGTCGGGACGGGAAAACATGCAGGGGGGGTCGTGCTGCGGCCGGTGCTGGCGAATGTGGGCGGCCACTGGATCAACGTGTTCACCGGCAGGGAATCTTCGATGAGCATCGAGGGGCAGCTGCGGCGTCGATAGGAGCTCGAGGATGCGACCCTGGAATCGTCGCGCTGTCTGTCTCGAGGGGGGATGGCGGCATGTACGAAGATCTATTCGGCTTCGAAAGCCTTGAAAAACTCGAGCGTTCTTCCGAGGAGTATCGGAAGAGGAACGAGATCTTGGCAAAGCTCGTGGAGGATTTAAGTCGTCCGTGCGGCTCACTCGAGGAATACTATCAGGCGATGGTCGATGCTTTGAACGTCGCCGTCGAAGGATCGACCGTCCATCTTTGCCAGCTTGCGACCGACGACTTCTCCATCGTCCGTGTCGCGAAAAGCGGAGAAATCTACGACACCGAGACGATCAGGCGCCTTGCGAACGATCGCCCTTTAAGCGCCGAGGTCGGGCGCTTTCGCTTCGTGATGAAGCATCGCCGGCCCATCCTTATGCGCTTCGACAGTCCCCATGTCAAAGACATGGTTCCGGAGTATGCCGTCAAGGCGGGGCGGCGCTTTTCCATCACGACGCCCTTGCTTGGCCAGCATGAGTTTTTTCGAGGTTTCCTCACCTTCGTGTTCAACGACGACGTGTCCTTCGTGCAGGAGGACGAACAGTTCTTCATGCAGATCGGGCGGATAGCCTGCGCCTTTCTCGACATCGCCTCGGACATGCGCAAGACGGTGACGCTCAATCTCGAGCGCGATCGTCGCAGGATCGCCTACGAGTTCAAGGACGAGACCTCGACGCTCGTAAGCACCGTTGCCATCAAGGCGGCTTCCGCCCGCTCCTGCCTCGACGAAGGGGACGTCGTCGGTGCAAGACGCGCCCTCGACAGGCTCGAGACCCTGAGCATCGACGTCATCCGCAGGGTACGCGACCAGGCAATGTCCTTATGCATCGGTAACAGCCAGGACGAAGGGGATCTCGTCACTCGCATCCGCACGTCCCTCAAGTCCTTCGAGGAGCTGTGGAACATCGAGACGCGCTTCGAGTGCAACGAGCCCGAAGTGATTTCGTCCGTTGCCCCTACGGTCACCCATCATCTCATGCGGATTTTCAACGACGCGATGTCGAACACCGCGCGGCACTCGAAAGCCACGAACGTGGTCGTGCGCATCCAGGTTGAACGGAGCACGTTGTCGCTGCTTATCGAGGACGATGGACGGGGCTTTTGCGTGGGCGATCCGGAATCCGAGGGTCTCGGTATACGGGAGATGCGCGAGCGGGCGGCGATCCTCTCCTCCGAGCTGACCATCACCTCGTCTCCGGCAGGCACAGCGGTGTGTGTCGACATTCCGGAAAGAATCTGGATGACGTCGCTTTAGAGAGGGGGCGGCACCATGCCTGTCAAGGTTCTTTTGGCCGATGGTACCGCACTGTATCGAGAGGGCCTGCGCGAACTGATGGGTCATTGGGAGGAGTTCGAGGTCATGGGAGGAGTTCGCAACGGCAAAGAGGCCATAGCCCTGTGCCAAAAAGACGCCCCCGAACTCATTGTTATGGACTCGCACCTGCCCGAACCCGACGGCATCGAGACGGCATACACGTTGCGCAGCATCTATCCCGTGCTCAAGATCGTGATCTTAAGCACGCATGACGACGAGGAAACCCTGTTCGCCGCACTTTCGAGCGGAGTCGACGGCTACCTGCTCAAAGACATCCCCTCGAGGAAGCTTCGCAAACGCCTCGGCGACGTGTGCGCGGGCAAGGCAGTCTTGTCCGACGTGCTAATGTCGAAGGTGTTCTCCGGATTCCGGCGAGGTGGCGGCTTCGGCGCGCGTGCCCAGCACGACAAGGAGCGTCAAAAGGCTGCTCGGCAGGTATCGGAGCGAGAGATCCAGATCCTTCGGCTGCTCGCTTTGGGAAGGCAGAACGAGGAGATCGCGGAGAGCCTGTATCTGAGCCAGGCGACCGTCAAAAAGGTGCTCGGCAGCCTCATGCAGCGCTTCTATCTGGAAAACCGAGTCCAGCTTGCCGTGTACGCCGTGACGAGCGGTATTGTCGAGCTGCAAGGAAGCTCCGGGTAAAAGTATCCGAATGGATAAAGAAACATCGATTCGGGTCAATCTTTGTGTCCGAACGGGTCGGCGAAAGGCAGCTTTCCGGACGTTACCGAAGAAAAACACGCTCCCTAGAATTCATCTCGGGTTCGCAGCAGACGAGACTGCGGGAGAGTTTGAGGAAGGGAGCGTGTATGAAAGAGGAGAGCAAGGGCGCGTGCCGTGAAGTGACGACGCTGCAGAGCATCGCGAGCGGCGGCACCGGCGGCGATCTCACCGAGGTCGACACGATCGACGGCAAGATCGTCCGCATCCGTCCGCTTCACTATCTGGACACGTACACGGAAGAAGAGCTTGAGCCTTCCATGTGGAAGATCAAGGTGGGGGACGAGGTGCTCACGCCGGGCTACAAGGCTGCGCCGAACTACTTCGCCTTGGCCTATAAGAACCGCGTGTATTCGAAGAACCGCACGCGGTATCCGCTCAAGCGCGTCGACTGGGAGCCGGGCGGCGATCCCGCCAAAATCAACGCCCAGAACCGAGGAGTCTCTAAGTTTAAACGCATTAGCTGGGACGAGGCGCTCGACATCATGGAGTCCGAGCTCAGGCGCATCGTGGAGACCTATGGCCCCTATTCGGTGCTGACGATCGGCGAGGACGGCCATCGCGAGTCGAAGAACCTGCATTCCGGCGGCGGCATGCACTCGGCGTTCATGAGCAAACTCGGCGGGTACACGCGTGAGACGCGCACGCCCGACTCGGTCGAGGGCTGGTACTGGGGTGCCAAGCACTTCTGGGGCTCGGGGTGCAACAAGGGTCTCGGCATGCCAGCTCCGCCGCAGACGGGCTATAACCCCTGGCACGGCATCCGCGACGTCTCCGAGCATGCGAAGCTCATTGCCTTCGCTGCAGGCGATTGGGAGCTCACCCAGAACTATGCGAGCCAGCTGTGGTCCCGCGTCATCAACTTCTGGAAGAAGATCGGCAAAGAATTCGTCATCATCGATCCCTTCTGCAACTACACGGCTGTCTGTCATGACAACATGAAGTGGATCCCCATACTTCCCAACACCGACGCGGCACTCGATTTCGCCGTCATGTACGTGTGGATCACCGAGGATCTCTACGACAAGGAATACGTCGAAACGCATTCCGTCGGCTTCGAGAAGGTTCGCGCCTACGTGCTCGGCGAGGACGAGGAGGGCATCCCGAAGACGCCAGCATGGGCCGCTGAGCGCTGTGGCGTTCCCGAGTGGACCATCAAGGCCTACGCGCGCAACCGCGCCAAGAAGATCACGGCGTCCGTGCACTTCAGCTCCGGCGCCATCAAGGGACCCTACAGTCACGAGCCTGGCCGTACGGCAGCCTACCTGCTCGGCATGCAGGGTCTTGGCAAGCCGGGCGTGCAGCAGATCTTCATGAACGGCTCGCTCATCGGCAAGGAAATCATCGCTCGATCCACCTCGGCGCCGTTCTCCTCCAACAACATCTGCCGCATGTTCTACAAGTCGCCCCAGTCTATTCCGCGTACGATGGTCGCTCAGGCCATTCAGGAAGGCTCCATCAAATGGTGGGGAAGCCCGTGCATCGTCTACGTGCCCACCGAGGAGCAGTTCGAGGAGTTCAACTACCCCGCGAAAGATCCCGAGGTCGCAGCTAAGATCCATATGCTGTGGTCCGAGAAGCCGTGCAACCAGGGCTGCTGGAACGGAGGCTTCAACTATCAAGACGCCATCCGCTCCGACGAGGTCGAGTTCTTCGTGACCAACCATCAGTGGATTGAGAACGACTCGCTGTTCGCCGACCTCATCCTGCCGGTGACTACCTGCGTTGAGGACAACGACGACCAGGGCGGGTCGATGGTGGTGTCTGTCCGGCACGCCTCGCTGACGCCCCCGGCCATCGAGCCGGTGGGCGAGTCGATGAGCGACTTCCAGATCGCTCTGGCTCTCGCCGAGCGCTTCGGCTTCAAGGACGAGCTCGATCTCGGCATGACCGAGGATGAATGGATCCAGTTCGGCTTCGAGCAGTCTCAGCTTCCCACCGAGATCTCGTGGGAGGAGTTCCAAGAGCGTAAGTTCTACTTCCCGAAGCAAGACCCCGATCAGGACAACATTCCTCCGGGAATGACCGGCTTCTACAACGACCCCGAGGCCTGGCCGCTCGACACCCCGTCCGGCAAGCTCGAGTTCTGGTCCGAGGCTCTTGCCGAGAACTTCCCCGACGACCTCGAGCGTCAACCGATGGCCAAATGGATCGTCGGGGGCTCGAAGGAGGACGGCTGGACGCACGACGAGTCGCTCTGGGGCGAACGCGCTAAGGATTATCCGCTGCTGATGGTCGCCAACCCGGCGCGCTACCGAATTCACGTGCAGGGCGACGACATCATGTGGTTCCGCGAGATCGAGACCTGCAAGGTGAAGGGCAAGGACGGCTACCTGTACGAGCCGATCTGGATTGGCCCTGAGGACGCGGCCGCTCGCGGCATCGAAGCCGGCGACATCGTCAAGCTGTTCAACGACCGGGGCGCCATCCTCACGGCGGCACGCATTTCCGAGCGCGTCATCCCCGGAGCCGTCGTCGTGCACAAGGGATCCCGCGTTGACCCGATCGCTCCGCATCTTGACCGTGGTGGCTCCACGAACCTGCTCAGCCCCAACGAATGCGTCTCCAAGCACTGCAAAGGCTTTGCGGTCAGCGGATATTTGGTCGAGGCGGCCAAGGTCGAGGACGCCGAGATGGAGCAGTGGAAGAAGGACTATCCGGCAGCATTCGAGCGCGACTACGACCCGGCCATCGGCATCAACTACGCGTCGTGGGTTGTGGAAGACTAAGGGGGCATGTGATGAAAACCTTCGTTATCGACGTGGCTAAATGCGTCGGCTGCTATTCCTGCCAAATCGGCTGCAAAGACGAACATTGCGGTAACTGCTGGCTTCCGTATGCGGAGTCCCAGCCCGACATCGGCCAGTTCTGGCTGAAGATCGACCAGAAGGAACGCGGCGCCCGCCCGCACGTGCGCGTGTCGTACGTTCCGATCATGTGCCAGCACTGCGAGGATTCCGAGTGCATAAAGGCCGCCAAAGACGGAGCGGTGTATCGCCGTGACGACGGCCTCGTCATCATCGACCCGGTGAAGGCGAAGGGACAGAAGGCCATCGCGGACGCCTGCCCCTATGGAGCCGTTTACTGGAACGAAGAGCTGGAAATCCCGCAGAAGTGCACCGGCTGCGCACACCTGCTCGACGGCGGTCACGCGACGTCTATTCCGCGCTGCGTGGACAACTGCCATGTCGACGCCATCGTTTTTGGCGAAGAGGACGAGCTTGACCTCGAAGGCACCGAGATCCTCCACCCCGAGTACGGAACACATCCTCGGGTTCGCTATCGCAACCTGCCGAAGAAGTTCGTGGCGGGCACGGTCTACGATCCCGATGCCAAGGAAGTCGTTATCGGGGCGACCTGCGTTCTTGAGGGCGATACGGGAACCTTCGAGGCCACGACCGACGACTGGGGCGACTTCTGGTTCAGGCAGATTCCCGACGACGACTGGACGCTGACCATCGAAGCAGATGGCAAGAAGATTCAGCTCGAGACGAGCACCAGGGAGAAGGATCAGGGGCTCGGCGATATAGCCCTCGTTTAGAGGCGCGTGCTCCGGTCGGGGCGGAGAGATGTGCGCAAACGGTGAAGGAGTATCTAGATGTGTTTCAGACCGGCAGAGATCAGCATGAACGTGTGTCCGCGGTGCGGCGCAAGCAACAAGCCCGTCGCGAAGGTGTGCGCCCAGTGCGGTGCCGAGTTGAAGAAGATGGAGATCGATTTCGATGCCGACCAAGCGAAGCTTGATGCGGCAGCGACGGCCGCTCCCGGCGCCCCGAAGGCCCCGAAGGCACCGGGGGCTCCGGGGGCACCGAGGGCGCCGAAACCGCCCGCCCCGACCGCGCCTCCTCCGAACTCCTAATCGGAACGCCGATGCGGCCGCTGCACGGGCGCGGCGGCCGCATCGGCGGCGAAGGGAGGCCCGATGCGCGTCGAATCGAATGTTTGGGGAAGGGGAATCGTGAGAGAAAGGGAGAATCCGTTTCTTGCCGCATCGCATGCGCGCAAGATCGTCAACATAGTCGGCATCTACATCTGCGTATTCACTGCGATTTCTCAGTCGAGCGGGCTTTCGACGCTGCTGCCAGTGGCCGCCAACGAGATCGGGGGCATGGACATCTATCCCTTGGCGTCCTCGTTTTCCGGACCGGTCAGCATCGCACTCATGCCCCTGTTCGGTTACCTTGCCGCGCGGAACCCGGCTATCAAGCTGCCGTTGTTCGTCACGTCGATGCTCGTGGGGGCGCTCTGCCTGTTCTTGCGAGGGATCGCGCCGGACATGATGGTCATCGTCGTCTCTTCTCTACTATACGGGATCGTCTCCGCCGGCGTGTTCGTCCTGGGGCTTACCACGATCCGCGACCTGTTCGATAAGGAGAGCTCAGGGTTGTACCTGGGCGTATTCGGAACCATGCAGGCGCTCGGCATGGTGGCGGGTTCCATCCTCACCGGCGTCGTGCTCGACACCGTCGGGTGGCGCGCCATGTGTTTCATCCTCTTTGCCCTGTTCGTTCTCGGTGGGCTGATCTGCCTGTTCGGAGGAGTGCGGGTCACGAAGGCTCAAGTGTCCCATCTGGCCGACGCGAACGCCGCGCTGTTCGACGTGCCGGGCACCTTGGCACTTGTGGTGTTCCTGTTTGCGCTCATCATGGCCATCTCCACCGGCAAAAGCCTCGTTCCGTTCGGATCGCCTTTGAGCAACATCCTTTTCGCGATAGCCGCCGCAGGTCTGCTCGCCCTCGTTATCGTCATCGCGAGAAAACAGGAGCGGGCGATCATTCCGCCGAGGGTTATCAAGAACAGAAACGTGCTGTGCCTGTGTCTGGGAAACGTGTTTCTCAGTTTTGCCAACATGCCCGTGTTCTTCTTCATCCCAAGCTATGTCATCAATGTTATGGGGGGTTCGGCTCTGCTCGCGGCGGTGTCCACGATGCTGCTCGGCATTCCGGGGATATTCCTCGGCCCGATCCTGTGTCGCATCATTGCACGGCGTGGGACGGCGCGCGATATCATCCTGCTCGGCATCGGGTCGCGCTTCTTCTTGCTCGTCGGCCTCATCGTGCTGCTGCGGCCCGATATCCCCTACGTGTTGCTCTTCGCGTTGCTGTTCGTGTTCGGCGGCATCGCCAGCTCCGTGCAGCAGGACGCCTTCGTCACCGGGTCGCAGGTTCAGCTTTCCGAGTCGATTCGCGTCCAAGGCGCGTCCGTTGTCAGCGTCGGGCAGAACACGGGATCAGTCATCGGCGTCGCGATCGCGACCCTCGCCGTGAGCTCGATGGGAGTAGCCAACGGACTCGGAGCCGTGTTCATGGCATCGGCGGCGGTGGTTCTTGCCGCCATCGTGCCGACCGTTTTGCTGAGAAAGGGCGGCCCGGAGGCTTCTGTGCGCGGTGCGGCGACCGAGTAGGTTTTCAATAGGATTGGAAGGAGATCCCATGCTAAGCAACAACGTCAAGGTGTGGTCGGTGGGCGTTGGGGCGATTGTTATGTCGCTCGTGACGGTCATCACCGTCGCCTCAACGCTGAGCCTGTACGTCGTTCCGATTTGCGAGGGCTTGGGGGTAAGTCGTGCAGACGTCTCGCTCATGTTCTCGATCTCGTCGTTTGCCGGCGTGTTCGGCGCCTTTGCCGTCGGCCCAATGATGAACAAGATCCATCCGAAGATTGTCGTGTGCCTGGGCGGCATCTGCGTTTTCATCTATTTCGCAGCAGTTTCGCTTGCTAACGACATGATGCCGATCTATATCGCCGTTGTGTTCAAAGGCTTTGCCAATATGTTCTCGGGCATGGCCATGGCGCAGATCATCATTGCCCAGTGGTTCCAGAAGGCTCGCGGCAAGGTGATGAGCGTCGTGAGCGTCGTCACGGTGCTGTTCGCCTCCGCGAGCGTCATGCTGCTTAATTACTGTATCGAGGCTTTTGGCTACCGCACGGCGGCCATGGGCGAGGCCATTATCGCCGGGGTCATCATTTGCCTCATCGGCATCATCTTCGTGGACAGGGCTCCGGAGGAGTGCGGCTATCTTCCCTACGGCGTAACCAAGGAAGAAGCCTCTGCACAGGCCCAGGCGAAAGACCCTTCCGCTTCGGAGAAGGCTGTCGCTCCGGCGTCGCTCTCCATCAAGGAGATCTTCGGTTTCCCGGAACTATGGGCGATTCTGCTTATTGCGTTTCTCGCTTCACTGTACAGCGCGTTCTTCAACAGCAACGGCGCCCCGCTGTTCATGAGTATCGGTCTCGATTCGACGGCAGCAGCGACCTGCGTGTCGGCATTCAACCTGTCCGGCGTGGTGTGGAACTTCCTGTTCGGCGCCATCAGCGATAAGAGCATTAAAACGGCTATCGCCATCAACGGCATTCTCGCCATCATCGGCTGCTTCGTAATCGGCTTCTGCTTTGGCGCCCCGCTTCCCGTTGCCCTTGTCTTGGCGGCGCTGTATCAGGCTGGCGGCACGATCTCCAACCTCGCCGGCTCGCTGTTCGCGACGAAGGTGTTCGGAGCCAAACAGGCTCCGACGCTCATCGGCGCCGTGCGTGGCTTCTCTGCCCTCGGTGCGATCATCGGCCCGATCATCGCTGGCTACTGCTACGACGCGACCGGCAGCTACGTGATGGCGCTCGGCGTTGACGGCATCGCGCTCGTCCTCGTGGTCGTCCTTGCCTTCGCGGTGGGCGGCAAAAAGGCGTCCGAGCGCGTGCAGGCGAAGATAGACAAGAAGCTCGCCGAAAAGGGAGCGTGATATCAGGGCTCGAGGCCGATCAGATGTCTCGGAAAAGCGCTCGATCGGCTGAAGAGGGGTCGCGCCGACCTGCCAAAGCGGGGCAGCGCGGCAAGAAGGAGAGAACCATCGAAAAGAAAGGGAGTTGGTTCGCATGAAGCTCGAAGGCATGAAGATCATCGTGACGGGCGGCGCAGGCGGCATCGGCGGCGGCACGGTTCGCTGCTATGTCAAGGAGGGCGCGAAGGTCGCCATCGTCGACACTGACGACGAACGGGGCAAGGCTCTTGAAAAAGAAGCGAACGAACTTGCCATCGGCTCAGGCTCCGCGAAGTACTATCACGTCGACATCTCAAAGGGCGATGAGATCTTTGCCAAGTTCGCCGAGATTGTCGAAGATCTGGGAGGGCTGGACGTGCTCGCCCACCTCGCAGCTCGCGACGATTTGAAAAAGCAGCCTGAAGAGTGGACCGAGCAGGAGATGAACGAATACTGGGCCACCAACATCAACGGCACGATCATCACGAATCAGGCGGCCTACAAGGTGTTCGAACAGCAGGATCATGGCGTGATCATCAACTACTCGTCCGACACCGCCCTGAACGGCTCTGCCATCCAGGGCATCTACGCAGCGTCGAAGGGCGCCGTCCTCTCCTGGACGCGCACGATCGCGCGGGGGAGTTGGGCTCGCAAGCACAACGTACGAGCGAATGCCGTTTGCCCGCAGATCATGACGCCGCTCTACCAGCATCACATCGATTCGCTCGACGAGAAGGCCAAGGCCGCGTTCATTGAGTCGCGCAAGCAGTCTTATCCGCTCTACGGCTGGCCGGGCGATCCGGACAAAGACGCCGGTCCGGTTATGGTCTTTCTGGCAAGCGAGGACTCCCGCTTCGTGTCAGGTCAGATCATCTCGATCAACGGCGCTTCCCAGGTGACGCGCTAGCGGTATTCGAAGGAAACGATCACGTGCTTTCGTTCGCCCCTACGCCGAAACGGGGTGATTGGAATTGGGAGCCTTAGCAAGACGCAGCGACTCGCGTCGATGAGGCTTAAACGCCAGGAGATAAGGCATGGCGCGGGGCGGACGGGGTGAATTGATCATCGTCTCCGTCTCGCGATAGGCTCTTTGAATGTCGAGGAGCACGGAGATCGTCGTGAACGATGCGGCGCCGACGGCTCGAAGAGACGAGACCGTCGGCGCCGCAGCTGTTCGCGGTCGACCTGCTCAGACGAGTCGACGTACCGGGTGACGCGTGCGGGATGAGCGACGGCGGAAAGGGGTATTGCATGGAAAAGCTTTTGAACAAATACGCCATCAACCAGCTTGGCTATGTGGTCGACGATCTTGAGAAAGCATGCTTGAAGCATTCCCGGCTGTTCGGTTCGGGGCCGTTCATCTGGTTCAGCGCGCCCAACCCGAAAAAGACCGTCTTTCGCGGCAAGGAAGTGGCGAACTCTATGGACGTCGCCTACGGCATGTACGGTGATCTTCAGATCGAGTTCATCAAGCCGACCACCTTCGACGACACGCCCTACACCGTGCCGGGGATACCGGGATTCAATCATTTTTCCGTCTGGGTCGACGATCTTGACGCCGCCATCGAGGACTTCAAGGCAGCCGGATACGACGTAGCTATGCTCATGGAGACGAGTGCGGGTCTGCAGGTCGCGTACATGGACTGCTTAGCCGATCTGGGTCACTATGTTGAGATCCATAATCCGCAGCCGGGCCTCATCGAGCGATGCCGGAAGCTTGCCGAGGGCTGGGACGGGGAGAATCCATTCCGTTCCATGCGGTAAACGTCGGTGCGCGAGTCGCCCCCCAAGGCTCGCGCACCGATCCCTCTGGGGAAACGCTGATTACTTGCTTTCGTCCGAGTCCATCTCCCTGCCAAAGCATTTGCGAACGCAAGTCGCAGGTAGGCCTCAGCGAGGTATCGCGACCTGCGTCGATGAGGCTTAAAGCGCCAGGCGATGAGGCACGGGGCCTGAAGGCCGGAATGAATTGATCAGTGTTTCCCGGGGCGGAGCGTTCCAAATTCGGAACCGGCCAGGGGTGAGAAGGCGGCGAGTGCGACGAGAAGGGGTGTTGGCAATGCTCGAGATGGGAAGGCGCGTGAAGATCCACTACGTGGGCACGCTCGACGACGGCACGGTGTTTGACAGCAGTAGGGACAGAGGGGAGCCCCTTGAGTACTTGGTAGGCATGCATCAGCTTCTTCCCGCGCTTGACAAGGTCGTCTGCGATATGAATGTCGGCGAGCGGCGCACCGTGCGCATTCCGGCTCAAGACGCCTACGGCTCCTATGACGAAACCCTCATCGAGAAGATTCCCGCTCGGATGGTTCCCGATATCGACAAAATGCCCCGCGGGCGTTACATATCGATGCAAGCGGGCGAGACGAGCTTCAGGACGAAGCTCGTCAAGGTGGAAGACGGCTTCGCGTATTTCGACGACAATCACGAGCTAGCGGGGAAGGATCTCACGTTCGATGTCGAGCTGCTCGAGGTCTGCGAGTTTTCGGGAACCGCAATAGAGCGGGAACAGCATGCGGCAGGCTGCAGCTGCGGCTGCCATCAGTTGAAGGACCAGCTTAGCGAGTCGCTCAAGAAGCGCCGCGAGGCGGCGGCTGTTTAAGACTCAAAAACAGGGTGACGACTATGTGCTATGCGGCATCATGCAATCCGACATGCGGGAAATGTCGCCCGAAACGCATCGTCGAGGCTGCATGCTTGGATTGCGGCGCGGAGTGCTCGATCACGCGCGAGGAATATCTGCTCCTGTTCAAGCTTCCTCACAAAAAGACGGTTTTGGAGAAGAAGCTTCTCGAAAAAGGTAAGGTCACGATGCCGGTCTGCTCGCATTGCGGCGCGGATCTGACGGAGGCTTTCCGTCGTGCGGTGGAACCCGCCCCGTGCACGAGAAGCGGAGTCGTCTGCGGCTTTCCCTGCGGAGCTCGCACGGAGCCTTACCGCGAAGGCGCGCTGCCCTGCCCTCAGATGGTGCCGGTCAGCCTGGCTTAACCATGCTCTCTGGAAAAGCTAGGGAGTGTCGTCACAAGATATAGACCCAAAGCGCAAGGCAGCGGATCTGCACGGCGACGGCGAACGAGGAGAGCCTCTTGCAGTGGCGGGTGGCCGTCCCTCGCCGCCTCTGAGTCTCTCGAAGAGGTTTCCGGCTCTGTGCCGCTGCCTGCATACGTGCAGGTCGATATCACTTTTCACCTTGCGGTTCGACTTGAGGGGGAATGACCGCCCCGGCTCCGATGTCGCCGGCCTTGACGAGCACCCCGTCCGCGTCACAGGCGTGGTCTGAGAGCAAGAGAATCCGGCCTTAAATCCGTCAATCGGCGCGGCCGCAGGACGGCAATCCGCCCCGGTGCCTCCCGTGACAAGGAATCTGGGCGGCTGCCGTACGCACCTGCGGCCAAATGCGCCTTGGTGTCGGGCTCTCTTTGTGCGACCCGCGCCTTCGCTTCCGCCGGCTGCCCCGGTACCGTCGCGGCGGGCCTCGACGTGCGTCGCGTCGGTCATCAGCCGTTCGAAGTCCGGGTCGTCGATGACGGCCTCCAGCAGCCGCTCCCGCACCCCCTTGTCCCCCCGCCTGCAGAAGCGCCGGTGGGCGTTCTCCCAGTCCCCGTAGTCGGACGGCAGGCCGCGTCAGGGGGCACCGACCCTCAGAGCCCAGAGCACGGCGTTTACGAACCGCCTGTCGCTCTCGGCGATCCCTCCCCACTGCCCCCTCCGGCCGGGAAGCAGCGACTCGATGATCGCCCGGGCGCAGTCGTCGGCATCGCGGCGGCGGTGGTCTGGCCGGGGCATGCTCGACTCCTGACCTCGGGGTTCGATGTCTCCATTATATCGTCGCATCTCGAGACGACATGACCCAAAACTTGGGTGATGAGTCGGGACACCCGCAGGAGCATGGTATCCTCTTCCCAGCCAGACGTAGAATTTGCCCGAGCGCCCACCCGAATCTATGTTTGGCGACATTCCCTCCGGGAGGGCGTTCGGGCGGACGGGGAGACCCGCCATGAGACGCACGAATCCCTACTCGGGAACCCGCCGGCGGCCTGACCGCCGACGAGCCCGACCTCCTGTCCGAAGCCGTCGCGGAGAGGAGGGTCGGAAGTGTGTGGCGAGATCGGCGCCGACACGCTCGCGGAAGCCGCGAGCCCCTTTCACCCGCGCCCGCCTTGCCCGTCGTGCGGCGGGATTCCCGAAAGGACTGGAGAGCGCCCGCCGGCATCCGGCGCCGGCACCGCCTGTTCGCGGCGGCCGGCGGCCGCCAGGGTCGCATTGCGCTGCGCGGGCGGGTTTGGATCGACGAGACCTGTTTTGGCGACGCAGACCTCTCCAAGGGCTGCAGGCAGGCCCGGAGACGCGGGTTCTCCGAGCAGAAGACCTGCGTCGTCGCGGGCGTCGACGGGCGCAAAGGATCCGTGGCGGTCGTCTGCGGCCGCAGCAGACCGTCGTCTGCGCGCATCAGGGGGACGGCGAGTCTCACGTCGTCGAGGGCGTGACCCTCGCTCGCGACAAGGAGCGGGCGCGCAACGTGCCTGCGCGAGCCGGAACTCGACGACGGGCACCGCAAAGTCGACGTGCGGACACCCTGCCTCGGATCCGCAGCGCTCGCCAGCAGGCTGTGCTCCCGGCTCAAGCGCCGCCTGTGGAGGCTCGCGGGTGCGGGCTCGGCCGACCTGCAGCCCTGCCTGAACCTCTACGCGTGCCTACTCAGGGTGAGGCGGGACGGAGAAAGATGACCCAAGATCGCAAGGGCGGTTCGCCACCAGCTCATGGTCGACGCGCGTTTCCGCAACTCGACGTAGGTTTCGTATCACCCATGTTCTAGACTGTTGGAATACCTTATATTGGAAGGAAGACGATGCCAGAACTGCTGCAACAATCAATTAACGGAAACGAGCTACTGGTCTTTGTGGTTGCTTTGTTTTTTCCGCGATTGGCGTCCAGAAAATGGAACCCGGACAAAGAGTCACGCTGGTGTATTCGTACTGCTTGATTGTCGCATATTCTAATTATATTGGTTTTTGTGCAATCGCTTCTGGATCCTTGATTGTACTCTTTCTGATTTTCGAAATATTTAGCAGCGACAAGATGCTGGTGCATCTATTCTCTTTCAAATATAAGTGCCTCGATTTTTTATACCGCCTATTGTTTGAATTTTATGGAGCATTTTTCTATCTCATTCTTTTTATCTCAACAACCACATTTGTAAAGGAATCTGTTTTTGCTCCGATCATCTTCCTGATACTCGTAATTTACTTAGCAGCAGTCACTTCTAAACGGCACTTTTCAACTAAACCGATATCGTGCATTATCGAGAAACTTGAAGAATTGGGTGGGGATCCCGCAAGTTGTTCATTTAATGATAGCGACGATCGAAAATTCCAAATTCTTGTTTATATGGAGGACGGAAATTTTTTTAATAGAAATGAGCATACTCATATAGTTACAGTAAAATATTTGGCTTCAAAGGTTGTTCTCCATCTTAAAAGGGGCGGACTTGCGCGAATCAGAAAAAGTTTAAGCAGCTTTGGCTCTCTTCGCCGCTATATACGCGGCTATGGCACCATTGAGATGCAGATCATCAGGAATGTAGGATTTCATTTTGGTTCTTATCGCCTGACAACAAGAAGAAAGCTGTTTGAGCGTCTATTCTCTCAATCCGTGTTCAATAGCTACATCAATCGACTGAGCAAAAACTCGTCAGCAAGAAAAAACATTAAAAAATGGATTCTACATTGTTACCTCAATCTCGTTTCAATCAAAATTGACGACATTGTTCGCTATCCCAAGAGCGACAATTCAACTTTTCAACAGCTGTTTAAAAAAGATTTCTCTGAATTGACGAAAGAAGAGTTTTTTGTTTGGTGTCTCGGCCTACCGCATTATGAAAACGGAGTCGGCAAACGTGCCGTAGAGATTCACATCGACGCAGTCAGACACTTCGGATTAAATCAAAAATTAATTTATGAGACAATAGCCGAGCTAAGACCCGAATTCTGATTTCCGCATCAAATTTCAATCAGCGCTTCCTCGGGCTCTGGTGTGCGCTACGATGCCTATGCCTGGGGCTTCTGCAGGCGGGGGGACAAGGGGGCGCGGGAGCGGCCGCTCAAGGCCGCGATCGACGATCCGGACTTCGAGCGGCCCATGATCGGCGCGACCCGCGTCGAGGCGCGCACGGCTGCGGACGCGCACGGCACGCTGCCCGGACTCCCCGTCGCGGGAGGCGCCGAGGCGGGCCGTCGCCCCGCAGCCACGCCGACCGGTGGCCTTGAGGCCGGCTTCTCACCTGCGAGCCGCGCCTGCGACGCGGACGGGGCGCCCGCCGAGAGCGGCGAGATCGGAGCCGGGGCGGCCTTCCCCCAAAAGGCCGAACCGCAAGGCGAGAAGGGATGCCGACCGCGCCTATGCAGACAGAAGCGCCTGGCCGGGAACGCCTTCGAGAGGCTCGAGGGGCGGCGCGGGACGGCCGCCCGCTACTGCAAGGGGCTCTCCTCCTTTGTCGCCGTCGTGCAGATCCGCTGCCTTTCGCTTTGGATCCATATCTTGTGACGACACTCCCTAGACAGTGTCGTCACAAGATTTGGTGATATAATGGACGCATAGAATCCCGACGCCAGGAGCCGACCATGCCGCAGCCCGGCCATCGCCGCCACGACATCGACGACCGCGCCCGGGCGATCATAGAGCCGCTTCTTCCCGGCCGAAGGGGCCAGTGGGGAGGGATCGCCGAAGACGACAGGCGCTTTGCAAACGCCGTGTTCTGGGTCCTGAGGACCGGCGCCCCTT
>CAZBEP010000012.1:0-16363 GCA_964490925.1 uncultured Eggerthellaceae bacterium
TACGGAGGCGGAACGCAGATCCTTCTTGACGTTTGCGTTCGGTGCAGTACAATATTATGGTTACTCTCTATGTCAGGAAGGAAAAGCCGCCCATGAAGCGCACGTATCAACCGAATACGCGCAAGCGCGCGAAAAAACACGGGTTCCGTTCTCGCATGGCCACGAAGGCGGGTCGCCGCGTGCTCGCCGCGCGCCGCGCCAAGGGGCGCAAGCGCCTCTGCGTGTAGGAAAGGCGCTCTGGGTTGGATACCGTCAAATCCAGCGCAGACATATCGCGTCTCTTTTCGCGGGGGAGGCGTTTTCACACCCCCTACCTCACGCTGATACTGGCGCCCTGCCCTCAGAGCCGTTCTGGCGAAGGGAGCGGCCGGGTTGCATTTATCGCAGGGAAGCGTCTCGGCAACGCCGTATGGAGGAGCGCGGCGAAGCGCCGCATGCGCGAGGTGTGCCGCGCCCTCGACGGGCCGTGGCCGGGTCGCGACGTCGTCTTTCTTGCCAAGGCGAAAGTCGCGTCATCGTCCTATGCCGACGTGCTCCGTTCGAGCCGAAAGGCATTGGAGGCGGCGGGGATCGATGCGAAGGTGACTCATGAAGCCTGACGTGCTTGCGCGTGCGAGGAGGGTTCCCGCAAACATCGCCGTCATGCTCATCCTGCTTTACCGCGCCGTCGTCTCTCCGCTCACTCCGTCGTGCTGCCGGTTCGTTCCGACGTGTTCCGAATACGGCCTCGTTGCGTTCAAGCGGTACGGTTTTCTGAAAGGCTGCGCGCTGACTGCGAGGCGCATCGTCAGATGTCGTCCGGGAGGCCCTTTCGGGTACGACCCCGTTCCGTAGCCGCGCGGAAGGAGCCGCCCGCCGCCCTCTTTGGAATAGAGGAAGGAAAGGTATGTGGGAAGCGATCACGAATGCCGTATTCGCGATCATCGAGTTCTTCTATCGTATTGTCGGCGATTGGGGGCTTGCCATCATCGTCGTCACGATCATCTTCCGAGCGATCCTGACGCCGTTGGTGTTCAAGCAGCAGAAGTCGACGTTCCAGATGCAGAAGATGCAGCCGATGATGAACAAGATCAGGGAGACGTTCGCGGACGATCCGGTCCGGCAGAACCAGGAGATGCAGAAGATCTATGCCGACTCCCAGTTCAACCCGCTCGCCGGATGTCTCCCGATGATCATCCAGATCCCGATATTCATGGCGCTGTTCACCGCGTTGAGAAGCCTTTCCGGAGAGGGGTATTCGTTTTACTCGATCATCGACGATCTGACGCTGGCGCCGTCCGGGGCGATAGAGAACGGCCCCGCTGATTTCGCTCCGTATCTCGTGCTCATGCTCGTGTTCGCGTTCGCGACGTTCTTGCCTATGGTCATTCAGCAGCGAAAACAGCAGGGGCCGCAGAAGAACCAGATGATGATCATGTTCGGAGTCATGAGCGTGTTCATGCTGTGGGTCGGCTGGGGGTCTCCCGCCGGAGTTCTCCTTTATTGGGGCATGTCGTCGGTTCTCGCCATCGTCCAAATGCAGGTCTCGCAGCGTGTCTTGAAGAAACGCGACGCGGAGAGGGAATCCGAGGTCGAAGTGAAACCGATCGAGGTGAACGTGACGCGCCGACCTCAGAAGAAGCGCAAGTCCAAGAAACGCTAGGGAAACGCCGATTGATTGTATTCGCCCGAATCCTCCCGGCGCGGGACGGAGGCGGGCGGAATGAAACGATCAGCGCCTCCCTGGGCTCTCGAAGGCATTTGAGGCGCAAGCAGGTAAGGAGTTCGTCTTATGGTTTACGAAGAAGACATCGAGAATGAGGCCGTCGAGAACGAAGAGGCATTCGACGAGGAGGTGGACGCGTCCGAGAGCGCCGGGTTTGATGTCGAGGAGCCAGATGGGAGCGGGGTGAGCGAGGAGGAGGTCGACCGCATCGCAGACACCGCCATCGAGGCGCTTCAGGACATTCTGAAGCATTTCGATGTCGGGGAAGTGACGATCGACGAGTACGACGGAGACGAAGGCGAGCTTATCCTCGATATCACAGGGAATGACCTTGCCGTGCTGATCGGGCGCCACGGAAAGACGCTCGACGCGCTGCAGCTCATCGTGTCGGCCATCACGGTACGCGCTATCGGGTATCGCTACCCCGTCGTGATAGACATCGAGGGGTACAAGTCTCGACAACGACAGAAGCTCGAGAATATCGCCCGCTCTACCGCGAACCGCGCCGCCCATCAGCATCGCAGCATCGGGCTGAGGCCGATGACCCCCTACGAGCGCCGTATCGTCCATGTCGCGCTTCGCGGAGACGACAGGGTCACGACCAAATCGGAAGGCGAGGGGGGAGACCGCCACGTCGTCATTTCTCCCGTTTCGTGATTTCGGCGCACAACGAGACGCGACACAAGACCCTCGGTTTCGAGGGTCTTTTTATATGCCGACGCTCATGAAAATAAATGCAAAGGGGAACCCGTGGAGCTGAAGGATCTCAGATTCGACGACATCATGCAACGGCACCTCGATCTTGTCCTCGAGGAGAACGAAACGACGAACATCACCGCCATCACTGATCGCCGTAAAGCCGAGGTGCTGCATATAGAGGACTCTCTTCTTGGCATGCCCGAGCTCGCGGACGCACCTGACGGGCGGTATGCCGATATAGGATCAGGCGGAGGGTTTCCCGGCATCCCCCTTGCGGTCGCCACAAGGAGGGAAACGACGCTGATCGAGTCGGTCAAACGCAAGGCGAGGATCCTTGAACGGTTTAGGGACGTACTCGGCCTCTCCTCGTATGTCGAGGTGTATCATGGCCGATGCGAGGAGATTTCCCGCGAACGTCCTCAGTCTTATGCGGTTGTCACGGCTCGAGCGGTTGGCAAGCTTCCATCGCTTATGGAGCTCGCCTCTCCCCTTCTCATACAGGGAGGCCGCCTTGTGTGTTACAAGGCAGAGTCTCCCCTTGAGGAGCTAGAGAGGGCTCTGCGATGCAGCGGGAAGCTTGGAATGGAGGTCGTCTCCGTCCGATCCTCCTTCTTATCGGGAGGCTGCGGTGAGAGAACCCTCATAGCATTCGAGAAGATCCGCGACCCGGAGATTCCCCTTCCCCGCAGAAACGGCATGGCGCAGAAGCGTCCGTACGCATGAGAGGTATCGATATTGTTTCACGTGAAACATGCGTCGGAATCCGTTGCCGTTCTGCACCCCACCCGATATACTGATCCCATTAACGGCTCAGACGACTTCGTATGATATTTCGATAGATGGACGAACGTAAGGGGAAGGAAAGGGATTTTTGTGGGATGGCTTGACGGTCTGAGACGTGACGGAAGAAGGTTCGATCAAAAAAAAGAGCAGCCTTTTCTCGAAGATCGCATCATCGAGGAAGAAGATGACGGCATCGATATTGAAAACGTCGAAGTCGTTACACGAGAAGCGGAACCTGTAAGCGAAAAGAAGGAAATCCCTTACACCCCTATTGCATCCTATTCCGACAAAAGACCGGTGACGCACGTCGTTGGGCAAACGAAGATCATTGCCATCATCAACCAGAAGGGAGGGGTGGGGAAATCAACGACGGCCGTAAACCTTTCGGCGGCACTCGGCTCCATGAACAAGCAGGTTCTCCTCGTCGATCTCGATCCGCAGGGGAACACGACAAGCGGGTTGGGGATAGAGAAGGCCGCTATCCGGAAATGCATCTATAACGTGCTTCTTCTCGATCTTCCGATAGAACAGGCGATTATCCCAGACGTGTATGAAGGGCTCGATCTTGTTCCCGCGACGATCAACCTTGCCGGAGCAGAAGTCGAGTTAGTGCCGGAAATGGCTCGCGAGAGCCGTTTGAAAGACGCCGTTGGAAGTCTCCGCGGCAAATACGACTATATTTTCATAGATTGTCCCCCTTCCCTTGGGCTGCTGACGGTGAACGCGCTCGTTTCGGCAGACAAGCTCCTCATTCCCATTCAGTGCGAGTTCTATGCGCTGGAAGGAGTGACAAAACTTCTTGATTCGATGAAAAGAGTCAAAAGCCGCCTTAATCCGACGCTCGACATATTCGGGGTCCTTCTCACCATGTACGACGGGCGCACGACGCTTGCGAAGCAGGTAGCCGAGGAGGTTCGGTCTTATTTCAGCGGTCTCGTGTTCAACACGCTCGTTCCCCGCACGGTGAAACTGTCGGAGGCGCCGAGCTACGGCATGCCTATAACGGAATATGACCCTCTCGGCAAGGGGGCTGCTTCGTATACCGAGCTTGCAAAGGAAGTGATTGCACGTGGCTAAGAACACGCGGGGAGGTCTCGGTCGGGGACTGAACTCCCTCCTTGGAGGTCTGACGGAAGAATCCGCTCCTTCCGAGCGGATTCGCGTTGAGCCGACAGAGGCGAAGCCTCCGGAAGCCCGTTCAACACCCGCCGCAGACTCTGCTGGCTCAGACGATAAGGCGCGCGCTCTTGCTCTCGAAACCCTTCGCCCGGCATTGGCAACGGAAGAAGAGATCCTCGGCGAAGAAAACGTCACGATCAAAAGCGTCAGCGTTAGAAAGCCGGAAGAAATTCCCATCGATTCGATCTCCCCTAATCCCGATCAGCCGCGTATGAGCTTCAAACGCGAAGAACTCGAAGAGCTTGCTGATTCGATCGAGAAGAAAGGGTTGTTGCAGCCGATTCTCGTGCGTGAGGTTGGACGAGAGTCGTATCAGATCATCGCTGGGGAAAGGCGATGGCAGGCATGCAAGCTCATCGGTATGACGCGGGTTCCCGTACGCGTTCGGGACGCGAACGCCGAAGAGGCTCTCGAGCTTGCTCTCGTTGAGAATATTCAAAGATCGGATCTCAATCCCATCGAGGAGGCATACGGATATCGTCGCATCATGGAGCATCAAAGCCTCACGCAGGCGGAGCTTGCCCAAATGCTCTCGAAGGGGCGCTCTACCATTGCGAATGCGCTTCGCTTGCTCGATCTTCCCGAAGATGCCCAGCAGCTTCTTTTCGAGGAGAAGATTACGGCAGGCCATGCGCGCGCAATACTCTCCGTCCCGACGGCCGAAGGGCGACAGAAGCTGACTGAAAAGCTCGTCAGCGAAAAGCTGTCGGTGCGCGAGACAGAATCTCTAGCCCGGCTCCTCTCTGCTCGCCCCGAGCCTCGCGGTGCGGCGAAACGATCTCAAACACCAAAATCGTTCAAAATCGTGGCGCGATCTCTCCGCGACGCCTTGCTTACGAACGTAAAGGTGAAAACCGTTCAGGGTAAGAACAAGATAGAGATAGAATTCGAAGACGAGGCGGATTTAGAGCGCATCTTCAAAAGCATAACCGAGGGGATCGAGACAGCAACAGCCGGCAACGAAAAACGAGTATCTTGAGCGACAACTTGCGACTCGTCCGAACACTCACGGCCTGTGTTTCACGTGAAACACAGGCCGTTCTCATATGACTGCATACCGAAAGGCGTTAAGAAGAAAAAGTCTGTTTCAACTGCCCGCATGCTCCCTCTATGTCCGCGCCGCGCGAAGCGCGACGAGTCGCCTCGATGCCGAAGGAGCTGCATGCCTCCAGCCAGCGCCGTACCGTTCCTTCGTCGGAAGGACGTAGCGGAGACATCGCCACTTCGTTCAATGAGAGCAGATTGACATGGCAAAGCAGACCCTTGCAAAACGAGAGCAGGGCCTCAAGGTCCTCGGGGGAGTCGTTTACTCCTTCGAGAAGCAGATATTCGAGGGTAACCCGCCGGTTCGTCTTTGCGATATAAGAGGCGAGGGATTTTTTCAGCTCTGGAAGCGGATACGAGGAAACGCGGGACATGAGGAGGTTCCGTACTGACTGCCGAGCGGAGTGAAGCGATACGGCAAGCGTGAACTGCTCGGACTCGGAGGCGAAGCGCTCAATGCCGGGAACGACGCCGCATGTCGAAACGGTGATCTTGCGCGCCCCGATCCCCAGACCGAAAGAAGAGTTTATGATGCGGAGCGCCCCGAGGACGTTGTCGTAATTGAGGAAGGGCTCTCCCTGTCCCATCGCGACGAGGTTCGTGGCTCGCGATCCGATGTCGGACTGAGCGAGCATCACCTGTCGAACGATCTCTCCGGAGCCGAGGTTGCGCACGAACCCTTCACGCCCTGTGGCGCAAAAGAGGCAGCGCATGGGGCATCCAACCTGTGTGGAAACGCATACGGTGAGCCTGTCCTTTGTCGAGAGGGAGGGAATGGCCACGGTTTCAACGCAGGAGCCGTCCGGATACGAGACAAGGTATTTTCTCGTGCCGTCTAAGGAAACGCGTCTCTCTGCAAGGGACGGCTTCGTGATCGGAGCATGCGAGGCAAGGTGCTCCCGAAACGCTCGCGGAAGGTTCGTCATCTCCTCATAGCGGCAGGCGTCTTTTTGATAGAGCCACGAAATAAGCTGATCGAGGCGAAACGGGGGTTGCCGCTGATCGGCAAGAACCTCGCGCAGTTGCTGGAGAGAATAAGCGTCGATAGATCTCATCATGCATCTATTATACAGAGGAGGATGCCTCCGGAGGCCGGATTCCGACGTCGCGCCCTCAGGCAAAAGGCTTTACGGACGCGTTTGATATACTGTCGGCGGACGGCGGACGATGAGGGAAGGGAGGCTTTCCATGAGCATGAGCAGAGCCGATTTCGACCCCCGGAAGTATCGCGTAGCTCTTCTCTCAGGGGGAAGAAGCAGGGAGCGGAAGGTCTCGCTTGCATCCGGTGAAGGGGCGCTCGACGCGCTGCGCGAGGCGGGTTTCGCAGTCGAGCATATCGATCCGGCCGAAAACGGGGAGTTGATGCGCCTTCTCGAAGAGCGTTTCGACGTTGCGTTCATATGCCTGCATGGGAAAAACGGCGAAGACGGCTCGATCCAGGGACTGCTCGAGGTCTTGCAGATACCGTACATAGGTTCGGGAATATGGTCGAGCGCAACGGCCCTCGACAAATCGAAGGCGAAGAGCATGTTCCGCTCCGCCGATATTCCGACTCCCCCGTCGATAACGGTGACGAGCCGCGACGTCGCCGAAGGCTCTTTCGACGTCGAGGAGGTATGCGCGACGGTAGGGGAGCGCTGCGTCGTAAAGGCGACGACGGAGGGGAGTTCCCTCGGCCTTTCCATGGTGTCCGGACGCGACGAGATCGTTTTCGCCGTGCGCGAGGCGTGCGAAACCTATGGCGCGGCGATCGTCGAGCGGTACATCGAGGGTATCGAGTTCACGGTCGTGGTTCTCGGGAACGAAGCGCCGTACGCCCTGCCGGTCATCAAGATCGAGCCCTCCAACGACTTCTACGATTACGAAGCGAAGTATGCTCCGGGAGGGTCGCGCCATCTCTGTCCGGCGCCGATAGACGACGAATTGCGCGACTCCCTGCAGGAATATGCGGTCGGCGCGCATCGCGCGCTCGAATGCGCGGGGCTGTCGAGGTCTGACTTCATCGTCGACGGAAACGGGCGGCCTTGGATCCTCGAAACGAACACCATTCCCGGCATGACGAAGACGTCGCTTTTGCCCGACGCCGCCCGCGCAGCGGGGATGACCTTCAGCGAGGTGTGCACGGAGATCGTGCGGCTTGCGCTCGAACGCTTCGAAGGGGGCTTTCGGTAGGCTCGCCGCTTTGCTAAAACAAGCCGCAGGAGTGAAGGCCGAAGAGAACGGCCGCCACGGCTGAGAGAAGGACGGCCCAGCTGGCGACGTAGCAGCCCTTGTTGCCTCTCCTTGCGTGCTCGATCATCTTCTCCGACGCGGATCGGCGCCTTTTCAGGAGGACGGTTCCTCGCTCCTTGACGGGAAGCTCGCGGCGGCGTTTCGTCATCCAAGCCCCGTCCGTCTCAATTACTCGGTCGATGTCGCTTTGGTCGAGCGCGACCTCGGGACGGACGCCCTCCGTCATCAGCGAGGCGACGTGCTGCGCGAACGCGTCGAACGAGGGATCGAGGTGCGAATCGTTGCATACGAGCGCGACCTCTCCCCAGTAGAATCCGGGCTCGGGGGTGTCCGTGAAGGCGACGAAGGAGAGAAAGGAGCGCATCGTCCAATCGCGCGCCCGGCAAACGCCGAGCTCGCGCGACGTTTCGGGATCCAATCGCCCCACCTTCGCGCCGAACTTGTTGACGACCCAGGCGACGGGACGGCGCTCTTCGCGCTCTATGACTATGTCGAACGCGTCGCCGACGAGGCTGTCGGCACCGAGCAGCGGAGCGGCGTCCTTCTTCGAGACGGTCTCGAAGCGAGCGTAGGCTCCGTAATAGCGAAGATCCTCCATGAACCCCCCTCGTCTCGTTTGTGCGAAACCATAATAGATGATAGGCTTCATGCTCATGGAAAACAAACGCGGCAGCATCCCAAAGTCCCTTGCGCGGGCGGTGTGCGAAGGCACTCCAGACGACATCCTCGAACGGTACGCGTCTCTTCCTCAACGCGCGAAGCAGGGCGATTACGGCGTTTTCGAGCGCAACGTGGTCGTCGTAGACACCGAGACGACGGGGGTGTCGTTCGCGCACGACGAACTGATGCAGATCGCGGCCGCCCGCATGGAGCGGGGGAAGGTCGTCGATTGGTATGTGACGTTCGTCAACCCAGGAAAGCCCATTCCGGACGACATCTCCCATTTGACCGGCATCACGGAAAAGGACGTCGAGGGCGCGCCTTCCCCGGCCGAGGCGCTCGCGGGGCTTTCCGAGTTCGCGGGGGACGCGCTCATAGTCGCGCACAACGCCGAATTCGACCGCACGTTCACGACGAAACATCCGGCGGGCTATCCGCTGCTTGAGAACACATGGATCGACTCGCTCGATCTCTCGCGCATCGCCTTGCCGCGCATGAGGTCGCATCGGCTCGTAGACCTCGTACGGGCGTTCGATGCTCCGGCATCGACGCATCGGGCAGACGCCGACGTCGCGGCGACGTGCGCCCTGTTCCGCATCCTGCTCGCCGCCGTCGACGCGATGCCTAAGCCGCTTGCCGCGTTCATCGGGCGGCTCGCTCCGGAGGACTGGCCGACGTCGATCGTGTTCAGGGAGCTGTCCGGAGACTGCGGCGAAGAGCTGTCGCTGCGGGCCTTGCGGAAGCGGCGCGTCGCCGAGGCGGTGCGCCGCGGCAAGCCCGACGCCGAAGATCTCGCGGCCGATCCGGCCAAGGGGCTGTCGTTTCCCTCCCGCGACGAGGTTGCCTCGGCGTTTCGTCGGGAAGGCATGGTCGGTTCCTTGTACGAGGGGTACGAGGACAGACCGGAGCAGGCGGAGATGGCAGACGCGGTGCGCGCGGCTTTCGAGGCATCGGAAAACCTCGTGGTAGAGGCGGGGACCGGAGTCGGGAAGTCGATGGCCTACCTCGTCCCGGCAACGCTTCTCGCACGGAAGAACAACGTCTCCGTCGGAGTCGCGACGAAGACGAACGCCCTGCTCGATCAGGTGGTGAACCACGAGCTGCCGATGCTTGCCGAAAGGGTTCCAGACCTTGTCTATGCGCCGCTCAAAGGGTTCTCCCACTACGTGTGCCTGCGACGCGCCTCTGCGCTCGCGTCTGGCGGGGCCGCGATGCGGGCGGTCGGGGGGAGGGAGGTCAGCCAGGCCCCATCGATCGCCGGGCTGCTTTCGTTCATCGAGCAGACCTCGTACGGCGACGCCGATTCGCTCAAGATAGACTTCCGCGCGCTTCCCCGGTCGTCGTTCACGACGACGAGCAGGGACTGCCTGCGGCGCGCATGCCCGTATTTCGGGGCGATGTGCTATGTGCACGGAGCGCGCCGCGCGGCGGAGGCCGCCGACGTCGTGGTGACGAACCACAGCCTGCTGTTCTGCGACCTTGCGGCGGACGGGGGGCTGTTGCCGCCGATCCGCTACTGGGTCGTCGACGAGGCGCACGGAACGGAGCAGGAGGCGCGCAGGGCGTTCTCTCTCAAGCTCTCCGCAGAGGATCTGACCCGCGTCGCGGGAAGGCTCGATTCGGATGAGGCCGAGCGCAACCCGTTCGTCCGCGTCGAGCGCCGCGCGGCGCCGCGCGGCGACGGGGGGGAGACGCTGTTGTACGCGCTGACGGCGAAGGCGAGGTCGGCGGGGCGAGAGCTTTCGACCGCCGCAGCGGAGCTGGCGTCCCGCATGAGGGATCTGCTGTACTTCGAGGCGGGCAGGAAGGGGTACGAGTCCTTCGACCTTTGGATCAACGGCGAGGTGCGCCGGTCGGAGGCGTTCTGCGGCCTTGTCGGGTGCGGTGCGGCGTTCTCTAAGTCCGCCGACGCGTTCGTCAGCGCCTCGCAGGACGTCGTGGCGCTGCTCGAGGAGTACGACGGCGTAGCGGAGGAGCAGCGCGACATCGCCTCGACGGCGCTTGCCGTGAAGGACATGGCCGTCGCGGCGGAGAAGATCCTTTCGTCCCCCTCCGAGTCCTACGCGTACGCGGCGCGCCTCTTCCGAAGGCCCGACCGCCCGCGGGACGAGCTGCAGGCGCTTTTGATGGACGTCGGAGAACGGCTTTCCGAAACGCTGTTCGCGCGCTCGCACTCGGTGGTGTTCACGTCGGCGACGGTGTCGGTCGACGGGAGCTTCGAGGCGTTCGAGCGGGCGCTCGGTCTCAACGCGGGAGAGGGGACGTCCGCGCGGCTCCTCCGTTTGGGATCGAGCTACGACTTCGACCGGCAGATGACCGTCTACGTCGCGAGCGACATGCCGGAGCCGGGCTGCGCCCGGTACCTTCCCGCGCTCGAAAAGTTCCTTGCCGACCTGCACGTCGCGCGGGAAGGGTCGCTGCTCACGCTGTTCACGAACCGGCGGGAGATGGAGAGATGCTTCGAGGCCGTGCAGCCGGAGGCGAAGCGGCACGGCCTGCGCATCGCGTGCCAGAAGTGGGGGGTTTCGGCAAAGGGCCTGCGAGACGACTTCCTTGCCGACGAGCGCCTCTCCCTCTTCGCGCTCAAAAGCTTCTGGGAGGGGTTCGACGCGCCCGGCGCGGCTCTGAAAGGCGTCGTGATCCCGAAGCTGCCGTTCGCCCGCCCGGCCGACCCCCTGGCGTGCGAGCGCGCCGCCCGTGACGACGACGCCTGGCGCCGTTACGTGCTTCCGGCGGCCGTCATAGAGACGAGGCAGGCGGCGGGGCGGCTCATCCGGTCGGCGGACGACGAGGGAGTCCTCGTGCTCGCCGACAGCCGCCTGGTGACGAGGCGTTACGGAGCGGCCTTCCTCAACTCTCTTCCGAGCTCGACGATCAAGACGATGCCGCGCTCCGAGATCGTAGCAGACGTCGCCGACCGCACGAGAGGATCCTCGTAATGCCGAAGCGGGGCATGAGGGGAAGGCTCGGGTCGGCCGCCCATATCAAGAGCAGCACCAAGGGCACGTCGAACGAGATATCGTTTTCGGTCCTCGATGCGGCGAAAGAGGGGGGTAAAAGGAAAAAAGGCCGAACCTCGGGGGCTGTGCGCCCGGGGAGGGTCGCTCTGTTTTCGCTGCCGGGAATCAAGAGGCATCACGAGACCCCCCGACGGGAACGGGAGGCGCTGATAGGGGACGGAGAACCTGACCGCTCCCCCCGGGGGGCGCACGATGCGGGGTTTTACCCTGCGAACATGCTGATGCCTCCGACGTCCCTCGAGGTCGAGGTAGAGAGACGAAAAAAACGCCGCCGTCTGCGCCGCCTGATCCTGGGGACAATCATCGCCGCCGTCGCCGTAGCGGGCGCCGCCGCCATCTCCGCCGCCGCCATCTCCGCCGCGCGGGCCCACGAAGGCTCCGTCAGCGAGCTCCGCGCGATGATCGAGATGCTGTCCGACATCGACGCGACTATCGTCCGGCTCGACGCGGTTGTGGAGAACCCTCTGTCCGGCGACGCCTCAGAGGACAAGGAGGCGCTTCTTGCCGAGCTTTCGGAGCAGAGCGCCGCGCTTTCCACCGCCGCGGCGGGCATCGAGGCGGTCTACGACGGCATTGTGGTGCCGGGCGACCGCGAGGCGGCGACGAACGCCCTCTGGTCCATCGATTCCCGCCTCTCCATGATAGAGGCGGGCGCGGCCGTGGTCGAGGAGTCGATCCCGGCGGCGCAGGCGTACTCCGTCGCCGTCGAGGCATGGGAGGAGGTGCTCTCTGCCGACTCGCTCGCCCGCGACGCGGCCGCAGGCGCGGCCGAGGCGACAGAGGAGGGGCTGTCCGCTTCGACGGAGCAGACGAACGAGGCGATTTCCGCGCTGCAAAACGCATCGTCGCTTTTGTCCCAGGCGGCGCAGGCGTATTCGTTCGCAGACCTTTCCGCGTTCCAAACATACATCGACAAGCGGATCGAGGCGCTCGAGCACGCGGTGGCGTCGAACGAGGCCCTGGCGGCCGAAGACACCGCTCGTGCGATATCGGAGAACGACGCCTACAACGCGGCCGACGCCGAGGCAACCGCTCTTGCCAGCGACATGCCCGAATCTCCGGCGCTCGTCATCGAGGAGGCGTTTGCGGCGCGCAGCGAGGACGACGTCGCAGCGTACGAGTCCGCCCGCGCCCGCGCGTCGTCAACCGATTCATATGTGAGGTCGTACATGGCGGCGTAGCCTGGGAAAACGCTGATCAATTCATTCCGCCCGCCTCCGCGCCGAGCCGCGCCCCTGAGCCCTCAGCCTCATCGACCACTGCGCCTCACTTCGGCTTCGGCCCCAGGCATCGCGGCGCGGCACGGATCCGGACGAAAGCATTTAATCAGCGTTTCCCTGGCAGAAGGCATCCCGCCTTCGGATGGCCGGCGACGGCCTCCCGACCCCCCGGTCGTTCCCTATTGTTGTGAAGCGGCCGCCGCATTGCGACCTGCAAGCCCAAGTCGGAAGGAAAATAGCTTATACTGCAAGCGCATATACCTTTATGCGGGCATGTGCGGCTACGAGCGTGTTGGGCGTTCGGCAGACGGCGCAGACGAAAGGCAATCGCATGCCGGAACTACTTGATCATGTGGCATATCTGTCGCGTGAGGTCGGTCCTCGCCCGGCTGGGACGGAAGAGGAGCAGCGGGCGGCGCTCTATATCACGGAGCAATTTCAGAAAGAGGCGAGACTTCCTGCCGTCATAGAGGACTTCTCCAGCCCGGCGAACGCGGAGATTCCGATCATCGTCTCCGCGGCCGCCGCCGCCGTTGCCGCCGTCCTCGCACTGATCGTCCCTGCCGTTGCCGCTCTCGCGATCATAGTGACGCTCGTCGTCGCGGTGCTCGCCGTCCTCGACGTCCTCGGCCGTCCGGCGCTTGCGGGGAGGTTCGGGCACAGCGTGAGCCAAAACGTCGTCGCGCAGTACAAACCGGCTCCTTCGAGCGAGGCGCCGAACCTTCGTCGGCGCAAGATCGTGCTCGTGGCGAACTACGACAGCGGCAAGGCCCGCTTCGAACTCGGCCGAGGGACGTTCGCGGCGCTCCCCGTCTTTCACTGGGCGAACGCGGTCGCGACCATGCTGCTCCCGATCCTGCTCATCGCCCGCTTCTTTGTGTTCGTGTACGCAGAAGGGGCGGTCGCGACGGCGTTCTCCGTCGTCATCATCCTTGCCGCAGTCGTCACGGCGGCTCCGGCGCTTCTCGGCGTCGCCCATGCGCTCGCGCCGTACAACGAGGGGGCGAACTGCAACGCCTCGGGAACGGCGGTTCTCATCGACGTCGCGACGCGTCTCGGCCGCGGGCTTGTGAGCGAGGCCGAGCTCGCGCAGCGCGAAGATCCGGTGATTCACGGGGAGGCCGTCGCGCGCGAGGCGGGGGCCGTCCCCGACGGAACCGTAGTCGAGTACGACCTTATCGCCGTGCCGAGGGATCCCGTGATCGCCGAGCGGAGCCCGGCAGAGCGCCTTGCGGCTGCGAAAGCAGCCGTGGCGGCGCTGACGGGGCAACCGGTGCCGACGGCGACCCCCTACGACATCTCCGAGAACCTCGTGAAGGTGAAAGAGTTCTCTCTCGAGACTCCGACCGAGGACAAGATCGAAGAGACGCAGGCCGAGGCGCGCGAGGGATTCGCGCACGTTTCCGAGGACACGGCGCGTTCAGCGCTCGAGAGCGCCGATCGGCCTCGCTCCGACGGCGACCCGTCGGCCGCCTCCGCCGCCTCGCCGCTCGACGCCTCAGCCGAGCCCCTCTCAGACGACTCCCCGCCGATTCCCGATTGGTACCGCAAGGCTCGCAAAAAGGCGAACAGGGCGGATCCGGGCGCGAACATCCGGCAGCGCTCTCGCTATGCGGACCCCCCTCTGAGCGAACCGCTCTCTCCCTCGGCTGCCTCCCCTGCGGCGCACGAGCCCGCCGCCTTGGAACCCGAGGCTCCCGAATCCGTCCCTGCGGCATTCTTTGCGGCGCCCGAGTCCTCTTCGGCGTCGGAAGAGCCGAATACGGCGACCCCCGACCCCGTCGAGGCTGCGGCGCCCGCCCCCGCCGAGCCTCCGTCTGCAGGAGCCGCCGCCGAGCCGCCTTTGGCGCCGGCGACTCCCGAGTCCGAACGGCCCGCTCCGGCGCCTGCGACTCCCGCGCCCGCCCTCGTCGGATCTCCGCCCGCAGGCGAAGCCCCGAGCTCGTCCTTTGAGCCTGCGGCTCCCGAACCTGTTCCCGAACC
The DNA here is from genome assembly GCA_964490925.1 of uncultured Eggerthellaceae bacterium. Lineage (GTDB taxonomy): Bacteria > Actinomycetota > Coriobacteriia > Coriobacteriales > Eggerthellaceae > CAZBEP01. The sequence continues at coordinate 14,526 of CAZBEP010000012.1, forward strand.
GGCTCCCGAACAGCCTGCACCGCCGTCGGGGGATGCCTCTGTGCTCGAGGAGAGGACGCAGCCCTTCAGGCTCGTTGCCGAAAGAGCCCCCGGCCGTTTCGAGGACGCGTCTCCCGCAGGGGCTCACGGCGTTCCGGCTGCAGGCGTTCCTCTGTCCGCAGGCGAAAGCCCCCGTTCAGACGCTCCCGACCCCCGCGCCGCCGAAGGCTCGTCCGCCGTACAGGCCGAAGCCGAAAAGCGGACTCAGACCTCGCGCGTGCGCGCCGGGTCGTCCGGCCTTGGCGACGATGCCGCGCGCCGCGCGAGGACGGCGCGGCATTCTGCCCAGCGCGCCCAGCTCGGCGAGGAGGCTCCCTCCGGAAGAAGCACCGCCGCGAAGAACCTGCTTTCCATGATCCCGTCGCTTTCCGGCGCCGCCGCAGAGGGGGAGGGCAAACCCGCCTCCGGCGGCAGCGCGGCGAGGCTCCACGACCGGGCGGGGATGCGCACGAAGCTGCCCTCGCTGTCCGGCTCGGTCTCACGGCGGGAGGCTTTGTCTCCAGACGAGCCGACCGTTGCCGAGCCCCATGCGCCGCGATCTGCGCCCCCGGTCGGCACGGCGGGCATGACCGGGGCGTTCGCTCCGGTCGGAGAGGAGCTGCTGAAAGACGCGGATCCCACAGACATCTACGTCGACGACGCGGACGATTCCGCTTACGACGAGAACTTCACCGAATCCGGTGCGTTCGCAGGCCCGGGCTACGTCGAGATGCCGACCTCGCGCGTCGGAGGGTTCTTCGGCCGGTTCAGGCGGCGGAAAAAGGACAAGAAGCAGGAGAGCGCAGAAGAGCAGTCGACGGCCGAATGGCTCGACGTCGACGAGGACTTCGATGCAAGGGAGGTCGGGCGTGCGCGGGGGGGATGGGAGAGCTTCCGCTCCGACGAGACGTCTGATGCCGCGCACGCCGACGAGGGGGAGGGGTGGGCCCCGCTTCCCCAAGACGACGAATGGGATGCGATCGATCCGTGGGGCCGCGCCGGCAAATGGGAAGATCCGGGCGCTTCGTGGGACGACGAGGAGGATGACGAGGACGACGACGAAGTCTACGGCGCTCATTCCGCCGGCGCCAAATCGCCGCGGCGCCGCTGGCGCGGCGGCGCATTCTCTCGCGCGAGATCGCAGGATTCGGGAGTGCTCGGCCAGGTGGGGCGCGTCGATGCCGGCCTGCAGGAGCCTTTGCCCGGCCAAGAGGAGGCCGCAGGGAACACCGGCAAGGAGGATCCGATCGCACAGGAGCTTCGCCAGGTCTATCAGTTCCGGAATCCGGACATCAACACGGAGGTGTGGTTCGTCGCGCTCGGCTCCGAGCTTGCGGGTCATGGCGGCATGAGGCGATTCATCGCCGACCACGCCCAAGAGCTGCGCGGCGCCATCTTCGTCGAGCTCGAGGCGCTCGGCGCCGGGGAGCTCAGCTTCATCAACAGCGAGGGGCGCTACCGCAAGACGGCGCCTTCTTCGCGGATGGGCCGCTACGCAAGCAAGGCGGGCAAAGAGAGCGGCGTGCGCGCCGCCACGTCCTCGCTTGCATGGTCGGACAGCACGTCGTCCTTCGTCATCTCGCACGGAATGTCCGCCATACACCTTGCAGGGATCGAAGGCGGCAAACCGGCGTTTTTGGGGGAGAAGGTCGATTCCGTAGACAACGTCGACGAGAAGAAGCTCGCACAGGCGTCCGACTTCGTGATCGGACTGCTGAAAAGCGTATAGCGGCCCGCGTTTTCCGCCGAGGCCGGCGAAGCCGCAGATACGGGAGCCGTGATGCCTTTGCGCGCCGCCGGTCGCCGACGCATTCGAAAAG
>CAZBEP010000013.1:0-4513 GCA_964490925.1 uncultured Eggerthellaceae bacterium
GCGCCCTTCTCTCCGAAGGCGGCCAATGCCGCCCGCCACGCAGCACTCCCCACGCAGACGGGGCGCCCGCAGGCGCCCCGTCTCATACTCCGTCGCATTCCGCCGCAGCGCATTCCGCCGCAGCGCAAAGCGCCCTACGTCCCGTGTGCGAGTTCGTCCTCCTTCACGCGTCCGCGGAACGTGCGGTAGATGATCACGTGGTAGATCAGCACAAGCGGAACGCCGACGCACGAGATGATCGTCATCCACATGAGCGTCAGCTCGGTAGACGAGTTCAGCAGCGTGATCGAGGAGCCCACGCTGTCGGCAGAGGCGACCACGAGGTTCGGGAACATCGACGTCGCGAGCAGCGCCACGAGGCAGATCGCCGACGCCGATTGGGCAACGAACGCGCCAAGGTCGCAGTCTTTCGCCTTCGAGAGCGCGATCGACGCAACGACGGCCACCACGAACAGGATGGCGAACAGCCACCGCGCCGCGCCGAGCGCGGGAGCCATGTCGGGCTGGATCACGAAGTGCCCGTACACGGACACCGCGAGGAACAGCGCGATCGCCGCGACCTGCAGCGGCAGGCGCAGCTTCGCCGCACGGTCGCGCACGGCAGAGGGCTTCGGCGCCTTGAGCGAGACCCACGTCGCGCCCTGGGCGAGGAACACGGCGAATCCGAGCAAGCCCGTGAGCAGCGTGAACGGCGTGATAAGCCCGAGCAGCGGAATGCCGGAGTAGTCGCCGTTGGCGTCCATCGGGATGCCTGCGTAGATGTTGCCGACCGCCACGCCGAGCAGCAGCGCCGGCAGGAACGACCCGACGACGAAGCAGCCGTCCCAGAACTTCCGCCAGGCAGGGTCATGCGCGTGGAACTCGAAGCTCACCGCGCGCACGATCAGCCCGAACAGCACGAGCATGACCGCGAGGTAGAAGCCGGAAAACGTCGTCGCGTAAGCCGGCGGAAACGCCGCGAACAGAGCGCCTCCCGCCGTGAGCAGCCACACCTCGTTGCCGTCCCACACCGGCCCCACGGCCCGGCGCACGACCGCCTGCTCCTTTTCGTCCTTGGCGACGACGGGGTAGAGCACGCCCGCGCCGAGGTCGAACCCGTCGAGCACGAAGTACACGGCAATGAGCAGAAAGATCAGGAAATACCACAGGGTCTGGAACAGCGTCGCGTCCATGCCTACTCACCTCCCTTTGCACCGGCCACAGCGGGCGCGGCCGTCGCCGCCTTCGCCGTCTTCGCCGCCGTCTCGTCCGCGCCGTCCTCGACGACCGCAAGACCGCTATCGACCGGGCCGCGCTTCACGATGCGCGCGATGATGCGCGCCCACGCGATGATGAGCACGAGGTAGACGAGCGTGAACAGCGCGAGCGTCACGACAAGCTCGGGCGCCGACACCGCCTGCGACACGCCGTCCTCCGTAAGCAGGCTCACGCCCTCCGAGCCGGATTCCGACGGATAGACGACCCACGGCTGTCGGCCGATCTCCGCAGTGAACCAGCCGGCCTCGATCGCGATGATCGGGAACAGCGGCGAGATCACGCACAGGCGCTGGAGCCACCTCATGTTCGCGATCCGCCCGCCTTTGAGCGTGAACACGAGCGCGAGGATGGACGTGATGAGGATGAGGCCGTACATCGCCACCATGAGGTGGTAGGTCTGGAACACGAAGTTCACCGGCAGCTCTTCAGGGTCAAGCCCGGCGTACTGCTCGGTCTCCGCAAGGTCGTTCAGGCCGAGGTACACGGTGTCCCACGTGCCGGTGGCGAGAAAGCTCGTGCCGCCCGGGATCGCGAACAGCGTGAGAACCTCCTGCGTCTCCTCATCGACCCAGCCGAACGCGTAGAGCGCCGGCACCTCGGATTCGTACATGCCCTCCATCATCGCGAACTTGGTAGGCTGCTCTTCCGCGACCGTCACGGCGGAGGAGTGCGCCGTGACAAGCATGACGCAGCTCGTAACGATGGCCATGACCGAGCCGACGCGCATCGCCTTCGCGGCGAAGTCGCGGTGCTTGTTCTTGAGCATGTACCAGGCGGCGATCGCCATCGTCGCGAACGCGCCCAGTATGAGCAGGGCGACGACGACGTGCGAGTAGCGGGGAAGCGTGGAGGGGTTGAACGCGGCGGCGAGGAAGTCCGTGATGACGGCGCGCGTGCCGTCCTCGGAAAGCTCCGCGCCGGCAGGCGTTTGCTGCCACGAGTTCGCGATGATGATCCACAAAGCGCTCAGGCACGACCCGATCCACACGAGCCACGCCGAGGCGAGGTAGAACTTCGGCGCCACCTTGCCGCGGCCGAACAGCAGCACCCCGAGAAACACCGACTCGAGGAAGAACGCAAGCAGCGCCTCGGCGGCGAGCGGCGCGCCGAAGATGTCGCCCACGAACCGCGAGTAGTCCGCCCAGTTCGTTCCGAATTGGAACTCCATCGTGATGCCCGTCGCGACGCCGATGGCGAACGTGACGGTGAAGATCTTCACCCAGAACCGCGCATGCGCCGCGTCTTTTTCGCTCCGAGACCGGTAGTACTTCGTCTCGAAGATCGCCACGACGAGGCCGACCCCGATCGTGACCGGCACGAACAGGAAATGGTACGCGGCCGTGAGCGCGAACTGGATCCTCCCCAGCAAAACAGGATCCGAGAAGATATCCATCAAGCACCCCTTTCATGTACTCGATCCCCGAACGCCGACGAGCCGCCCGGCCTCCCCGCTCCGGGGGCGTCGCCCGCATTCGGAGAACGCCTTCGACAGGCCGCCCCTTTCGCGCGGCGTCCCGCCTTCAATTGTTATAATAATAGCATCATTTTTTCGCACACGCCATGCGGGATCGGTTCAAGTCGCCTAATAATAGCGATAGTAGGCCGCGCAGCTTCCCTCTGAGGACACCATGCACGGCCCGACCGGATTTTCCGGAGTGCATACTATCCTGAATAGAGGACAATCACTCGGCGCCATGATACCACGCAACACGTCGCCGCAGCGGCAGCCTTTCGGATCCTGCGTCGGCTCGATATCGGGATCGAAGCGCTTGACTGCGTCGAACCGTGCGAACTCGTTGCGGATGCGGTAGCCCGACCCCTCGATGTCCCCAAGCCCGCGCCACGTCGCCGTGCAGGTTTCAAACACCTCGTCGATGGCGGCGCGCGCGGTGGGGTTTCCCTCGGGCATGACCCCGCGCGCGTAGGCGATCTCTATCTCGGCGCGGCCTTCGCGAAGCTGGCGCATGATCATCGCGACGCCCTGCAGCACGTCGACCGCCTCGAAGCCCGCGATGACTCCCGGAATGCCGTACTTTTCCGCGAGGAAGCGGTACGGATCGATACCGATGATCGTGCTCACATGTCCGGGCAGGATGAGGGCGTCGAGCTTGAGGCGCGGATCGCTCACGATGGCCTCGAGCGCACCCGGCATGTTCTTGTGCGCGCCGAACACGCTGAAGTTCTTCAAGCCTGCGGCGGCGGCCCGCTTGATCGCCATGGCGACGAGCGGCGTGGTGGTCTCGAACCCGACTCCGACGAATACGATCTCGCGGTCGGGGCGTTCCCGCGCGAGCGTGAGCGCGTCGAGCGGCGAGTACACGATCTCGACGCTGCGGCCGGCCGCCTGCTCCCTGAGCAGCGAAGAGGTCGATCCGGGCACGCGCGTCATGTCCCCGAACGTGGCGATGGTCACGTTCGGGACGCGCGCGAGCGCAATGACGGTGTCGATGTCGCGGTTCGACGTCACGCACACCGGACAGCCCGGTCCAGAGCTGAGGCGCACGCCGTCCGGCATGAGCGCGCGGATGCCGTTGCGGGCGACGGCGACGGTATGCGTCCCGCAGACCTCCATGAGCGTGGCCCGCTCGGGCGCGAGCGCGCGGATCGTCTCGATGAGCCCGCGGGCGAGCTTCGGATCCTTGAAGGCGGCGAAATCGATGTCGGCGACGTGGTCGGAGGCCATGGCGCGCGCCTCACGCCTTCGCGACGGGCGCATCGACGAGTTCGGGCAGCTCCTTGATAAGGTCGATCGTCTCCCTCGCGTACTCCTCGTCGACCACTTCGATCGCGAAGCCCGCGTGCACGAGCACGTAGTCGCCGACCTCCGCCCGCGGCGTGAGGTCGAGCGCGACCGTGCGCGTCACGCCGAGGATGTCGCACGTGGCCATGAAGTCGTCGTCCTTTTCCGTTATGAGCGCCGGTATCGCCAGGCACATAGGTATCCCCGATCAGCTCGTTCCGTTTTCGCCCATTGTAGCCGCCCGCCGGCATCCGCGCGCGGCGCGATGCGCCAAAGGCGACGACTCCCCTGCAAGCGCGCAGGCGGGATGCGTTCGGCGCCGCACGCGCGGGAAACCGCTGGAAAGCCCATATTTTTCGGCTTGGGAGGATCCGGCGGGCCATGCGACCTTCCGACGCGGGACGCCCACGGCGTTTCCCCAGGTCGCTGAGAGCTGCTGACTCGAAAACCCTCCCAAGCCGCAGCTAACTCCTCCAAAACCGTCGGGCATTCCTCCCAGACCGAAGATTATGGGCC
>CAZBEP010000013.1:4613-6087 GCA_964490925.1 uncultured Eggerthellaceae bacterium
GGGCGGCTCAGCGCGCTTCCGCAAGCGTTCGGCGCGCGACGACGGCCTGTCCGAAGGAGACGCAGCCGTCGTTGGGCGGCAGGTCGCGGTTGACGGCGACAGAAAAGCCGGCGTCCGAGAGCGCGGCGATCGCGTGCTCCGCAAGGTAGCGATTCATGAACACGCCGCCGGACAGCACTGCGGCGTCGATGCCGTAGAGCGCGCGGGCAAGATCGGCCACCATGACGACGGCGCAGACGAAGGCGTCGTGAAAGCGGCGCGCGATCACACCCGTCGGCACGCCGGCGGCCGCATCGTCGAGCAGCGCCTCGAACGCGGGCGCGGCGTCGAGCACGACGACCGACGTGTCGCGCGCCGTGCTTTCGGGCGTGGCCGCGTTCTTCTCGACGGCGATCTCGTAACGCGCCGCCGCGGCCGGATCGGGGTCGGCAGGCGCGCCGAACATCGCCGCTTCGAGCAGAACGGCGGGCTCGCCCTCGTAGGTCGGCTCCGCGCAAAGGCCGAGCAGCGCCGACGCGGCATCGAACAGACGGCCGACCGACGAGGTGAGCGGCGTGTTGAGTCCCGCCTCGACCATGCGCCCGAGCGTCGGGAGCGCATCGGCTATCGGTTCGAGAGCGCGCGCGGCGTACGGATGATCGAGCAGGTCGAACGCCCAGAGCGCCCCATAGGCCATGCGCAGCGGGTTTCTGATCGCCGCCGCGCCGCCCGGCATCGGGACATAGGCGAAGTTCGCAAGCCGCTCGAAGTCCGCCAGATTCGCGATCAGCGCCTCGCCGCCCCAGACGGCGCCGTCGGCACCGTAGCCCGTCCCGTCGAACGCGAACCCGACGACCGGCCCTTCGAGTCCGTGCTCGGCCATCGCGGAGGCCACGTGCGCATGGTGGTGCTGCACCTCGACGAGCGGCAGGCCCTTCGCTCGCGCCGTCTCGCGCGCCCACTTCGACGGCAGGTACTCGGGATGCAGGTCGCACGCGAGCGCCGTCGGCTCGATCTCGAAAAGCTCCTCGTAGCGCGCGAGCGCGCCGCGCCAGGCGTCCGCCGTCTCCGCGTTTTCCATGTCGCCGATGTGCTGCGACACGAACGCCTCGTCCGGCGCCCCCGAACCGCCCGGCCGCACGAGGCAAAACGTGTTCTTCTGCTCGGGCCCGACCGCCAAAAGCGCGCTCGCCGCCGGCGGTTCCTGCCCCTCGGCGGAATCAGGCTCGCGGGTTGGCGCAGCAGGCCGGCGCGGGGCGCCCTGGTGCGCCGGATTGCGGGAAAGGCCAAAGGACGCGTGCTCCGTGCGCGTCGAGAGCGTGGAGTCGCAAGGCGGCGTGCCAGGCTCCCCCGCTGCGTCGAGCGGTTCCGTTGGCCGGAAGGTCAACGGAATCGGACTCAGCCCCCGGGCGCGGCGGACGACCTGCACGGCGAAGCCGGCAGAACCGGCGTCGATCACGCGGACGACCGAGTCGTCGTAGCGGGCGAGGATGGG
>CAZBEP010000013.1:6187-9784 GCA_964490925.1 uncultured Eggerthellaceae bacterium
CCCGCCTGCCCCGCAGCGTCGGCCGACCCCGCCGACCGGCAGACCAGCGAAACCTTCGGCCCGCATTCCCAACAGGCGTCGGGCTGGGCGTGGAAGCGGCGGTCGGCGGGGTCGGCGTACTCGGCGGCGCAGGCGGGGCACATCCGAAACGACGCCATCGACGTGTTCGCCCGGTCGTAGGGAAGGCGCGCGGTGATGGTGAAGCGCGGACCGCAGTTCGTGCAGTTGACGAAGGGGTAGCGAAAGCGGCGGTCGGCGGGGTCGAAGAGCTCGCGCAGACAGTCGTCGCAGGTGGCGAGGTCGGGCGACACGAGCGTCGTCCGCTCGACGGCGGCCTCGTCGGAAAAGCGGATCTCGAAGGAGCCGAAGCCTTCGACCGGCGCCTCGCGCAGCTCCACCTCCTCGACGCGCGCCGCAGCGGGCGCCTCGTTGGCGATCGCGAGCGCGAACTCGTCGAGCAGCCGCCGTTCCGCCTCTGCGTGAACCGTCACGCCGTCGGCGGCGTTCAGAACCCAGCCGTTCACGAGGTGGCGCCTTGCGAGCCGGTACACGAAGGGACGAAAGCCCACCCCCTGCACGATGCCCGTCACATGGATGTCGAGCGCCTCGATCACGCCTCGCGCGGCGCTCCCCCTTCGGCATCCGCCGCGCCAGCCGCACTCGCAGCGGCCTCGGGCCGCACGCCCGCGTCGGCGCGCGCCTCTGCCGCGATGCCGGCGGCCCCCGCCTCGCGCGACCCCTCCGCGCAGCCGAGCTTGGCGAGCGCGGCCATCACGAGGTCCGCAAGCGCGCGCAGCGTCACCGACGAGTTGTCGGGCAGGTGCAGGTGGATGCAGCGGCGGCCGCGTTCCGCCAGCGTCGCGAGGTCGCCCGCAGCCTGCGCCTTCGCGAGCATGCCGAGGCTGTCGGCGCCTTGGTCGAGCGGGATGTCTTTGAGCTCGTCGGCCGACAGGATGAGGAACACGCCGTTGTTCGGGCCTCCTTTGTGCAGCTGGCCGGTCGAGTGCAGGTAGCGCGGCCCTATCTCGAGGCACGACACCACGCCCCGCTTGCCCGCCACGGCGCGGCGGATCGTCTCGAGCGCCTCGCGGCGGCCTTCGCCCGTGAACGGCAGAAACGCATTGAGCGCGAAGTAGTCGCCCGGCTCGATGCTCGCGAGCAGCGCGCTCACGGCGTCATAGAGGGTCGTCGCGCCTCGGAAGCACGGCGCGAGCTTCACCTCGACCTCGCCCATGCGGACGTCGCCGATGAACTCTTCCACGAAGTCGGGCTCGGGATAGCCGGTGCGCAGGATCTCGACCACCTCGGCCTTCGCCGAGGCGACGTCGGGCTGGTCGAACGGGCAGACCTTCATGAGGTGGCCGCACATCGCGATCGCGTATTCCCACATCACGAAGTGCTCGGCGACCTCCTCGACGGAGTCGATCTTGTAGCTCAGGCGCGGGATGGACTGATCGATGTGGGAGAGGCTCATCTCGAAGTTCTTGCGCTCGTCCCACAAGTCGGTCTTGGTCTGGTACATGATGACGCTGCGGTCGCCCGGATCGTGCGTGAGCAGCAGCGAGTCGATCTCGATGTTCGGCAGGATTCCCTGGCCGTCCTTGCCGAGGCTTTCCGCGACGAGCTGCTCGATCCACAGCCCCAGCACGCGCCCGCGCTTCGGCGTGAGGAACGAGAACTTGTTGCGCCCCTGCAGGTAGTTGTCGTAGAGGAAGGCGGCGAGCCCGATGGCGGGGTTGTCGATGGAGTCCTCGCTGCACGCCTTTTCCGCCGCTGCGGCGTGCGCCATGAACGTGTGGGGGTTGATGCCGACGAGCGCGGCGGGCAGAAGGCCGAACACGGACAGCGCCGAATAGCGCCCCCCCACCGACGGGGATCCGGGAAACACGGCGCGCCAGCCCTCTTCCTTCGCCTGGCGCTCGAGGTCGCTGCCGGGATCGGTGATCGCCACGAGGTGCGAGGCGAACTCCTCGTCGGTCATCTGGTCGGCAAGCTGCGAGCGCACCGCGCGCAGCGCAAGCTGCGGCTCGATGGTCGACCCGCTCTTCGACGAGATGAGGAACAGCGTCTTTTTCGGGTTGACCTCGGTGAGGATGCCGCGCACGCGCACGGGGGAGTCGGAGTCGAGCGTCTTGAACGTGACGCGGCTCGAATCGGGCTTGTGGTACTTCGTGATCGTCATAGGCGCCTGGGTCGACCCGCCCTGGCCGATGAGCACGACGTACTTGAGCCCGCTCGCGATGACGGAGTCGGCGAACGCCTGGATGTCGCCGAGCGGGATCGGCGGGTTGCTCGCAAGATCCGCCCAGCCCATGAAGTCCTCGGCGCACCGCCGCGCCTCCTCGGAGAAGTCGTACACATCGGCGTCTTTGTTGTGGAGCCGGCTCGCGACGCACTCCTTTACGAGCGTTTTCGCCGACGGATAGAGCTTTTCCAGCTCTGCGTTAATCATATGCACCTCTCCCCGACAGCCCTCGGACGCAAAGCATCGCGCGGCCTCGGCATCCCGCATACGGGCGCAGAAGCGCCTGCCCCATCGATCTCGCTTGGACGCGCCGCGCGCAAGACGTGCCGCAATGACGGCGATTCCGCATAAGCGGAAATATTCTAGCAAACTGCCGCCGGTCCTCCGCACTCCCCCGAGCCGCAGTGTCGTTTCTCCATGCGGATGGCACCGCGCCGCTCCGAGGCTCCCGCCCCGCAGTGCGCGCGGCGCAGGCGGCTCTCGAAGATTTCGCGCAACGCGCGGCGCGCCATCGCCCCGAAGGCGCTCGCTTTCTGGCTTTTGCGCGGTATTCCGGACAGTTGCTTTATAATGCGGATAATGCGGAGGCAGGGCGCATCGAAGTCCCGAGAGATGTTGGAGGAGCCGGCATGCTGAAAACGATGATCGTTGACGACGAGGCGCCTGCGCGCTCAGAGCTTTGCTATCTGCTCGACGAAATCGGGCAAACCGAAGTCGTCGCCGAGGCGGCAAGCGTGCGCGAGGCGATCGAGAAGCTCAAAGAGCACCCGTGCGACGTCATGTTCCTCGACATCAACATGCCCGAGGCGACGGGCCTGCAGCTCGCCGACGCCCTCCAGCACCTCAAGTTCCCGCCCGCCGTCGTGTTCGTGACCGCATACAGCGAGTACGCGCTCGACGCGTTCAAGGTCCACGCCATCGACTACCTCGTAAAGCCGGTCGAAACGGATCGGCTTTCCCAGGCCATCGCCCGCGTGCGCGAGCACGTGTCGCTTCACACGAAGGCGCAGCAGTCAGAACGCATCCCCGTGGAAAAGGGCGGAAAGAAAATCCTCATCAGCGTCGACAAAATCCGCTTCGTCATGGCGCGCGACGATTATGCGTACCTCCAGACGGATTCCGACCGCTATTTCTCGACGGTGAGCCTTGCGCAGCTCGAAAAACGCCTCGACGGGCACGGGTTCTTCCGCGTGCATCGCGGGTACCTCGTGAACTTGTCGATGGTCGAAGAGGTGGAGTCCGTTTCCGGAGGCACGCTGCTGCTCACCCTGAACGGAGTCGAAGAGAAGATCCCCGTGAGCCGCCGCCGCGTGAGCTCGCTTAAGAAGGCGCTCGGCATTTAGGGAAACGCC
>CAZBEP010000013.1:9884-14916 GCA_964490925.1 uncultured Eggerthellaceae bacterium
CTTCGTGCCCTTCCCCAGCTCGCTTTCCACGTCCATATACGTGTTCGGGCCGAAGTGGCCGATTATGCGGTCGTGGACGTTCTTCACTGCGATCCCGAGCCCCGTCGAGGACTCAGGGTGCAGGATGCTCTGCCGCACCTCCTCCGTCATGCCCACCCCGTCATCGGCAACGATCAGCGTAATCCCCTCGTCAGAGACCTCCGCCGTGATCGTGATCGTGAGCTTGCCTTCGGACGGCATCGCGTGGCGCACCGCGTTCTCCACGAGCGGCTGGATGAGGAACGGGGGCACCATGATGTCGGCGACCTCGAAGTCCGCCACGACCTCCATCCCGACGCGTTTCTCGCCGAAACGGGCGACCTCGAAGGCGAAGTATCGCGTCGTCTGCTCCATCTCGCGGCTGAACGGGATGAGGTCGGCGGAATCCTCGAGCGTGCGCCGGTAGAACACGGCGAACTCGCGCAGCAACATGCGCGCCTTTTCCGGATTCGTGCGGATGAGCGACGCGATGGTATTGATGGTGTTGAATAGGAAGTGCGGGTTGATCTGGCTTTGGAGCGCTTTGAGCTCCATGGAGGTCGCGAGCTTCGTCTGCTCCTCCAGCTCCTCGGCGGCCATCTGCGTAGAGAGCAGTTGCCCGAAGCCCTCGGCGATCGACTTCTGCGTCGCGCTGACATAGACGGCTTTGCGGAAGTAGAACTTGAGCGTGCCTCGCACCACGCGCCCGACCCGCAGCGGGACGATGATGGCGGCGTTGACGGCGCTTTTCTCGCCCGAGATGCCGATCTCCTCGCGCGAGGACAGGATGCGCATCTCGCCGTCGCGCAGAACCTCGTGCGTCACGCGCGTGCGGATCGGCGTGCCCGACGGGTTCTTCGACGCCTCGTATCCGGCATAGCCGAGTATCTGCTCGCCGTCCGTGATGGCGATGGCGATGGCGGCCGTCGTGGGCATGAGCAGCTCGCAGACCTTCTGGGCGGACTTCTCGTCCAGGCCGCCCTTCATGCACGCGAGCGTCTGCCGTGCGAGCTTGAGCATCGCGTCCGACTGCCGCGCACGGACGGAGTCCGGATCCATCGACAGGCTGACGACCGCCGCAAGCGATACCGTGAGCAGGATGCCGGCCACCACGAGCACGATGATGGAGCGGTCGGGGTGAGAGATCTGCCACAAGAGAACGATGCCCGACAGAACCGTGATGGCAAGCATCACTATCTCGAGGTTGTGCATCCACGGCGACACCTTGCGCGTCTCGTCTTTACCGAACACCCCAAAATCGAACACCTCAAAACCCCTTTCGGCCTTTTCGCCGCGCATCACCCGAGCGCGCCGACCTCGTTTGCCACGAGCAGGATAGCCGCAACGATGAGCACGCAGCCGAACAGGACGCGCAGCTGCAGCTCGGGAACCCTCCTGACAAGCCATGCCCCGACGACTGCGCCGGGAATCGAGCCGACGGCGGTCGCGAGGCCGACGACGTAGTCGATGTTCCCGAGCAGCCCCTGCTCGACCGTGCCGGGAATCGCGAGGATCATCACGGCGACGAGCGAGGTGCCCGACGCGAGGCGCATCGGCAGCCCCGCAAGCGACATGAGCAGCGGCACGATGAGAAAGCCGCCGCCGACGCCGACGTAGCCCGACATGACGCCCGCGAGAAGCCCGACGCCGACCGCGACCGCGATGTCGCGGCGGCTCGGAGCCGCAGGAGCGCCGGGGGCTGCGGAGGCGTCGGGAGCCGCGGGGGCATAGGGAGCCGCAGCGCCGCCCGCCGTCGCAGGGCCGCAGGAGCCGGCTGAGGCGACCTTCGCCGCGCGCCCCTGCCGTGCCGCCTGCGCCGCCTTCCGAAGCATCGAGGCCGCAGAGTACCCGATGACGAGCGCCGCGACCGCCATGACGAGCACCTCCGGCGACACCGCCGCGAGGTACACGCCGAGCGGCGAGGCGCACGCTCCGCCGAGACCCGTCGCCACGCCGAGCGAGAGCAGGCACGTCTTGTTGCGGATATGCGTGACCGCGCCCGAAACCGACGTCGGGATGATCGTGAACAGAGAGGTCGCCGTGCAGACGATGGGTTCGAGGCCGAACACGAGGCGGAACACCGGCACCATGACGGTGCCGCCGCCGATCCCGAGCAGGCCGGAGAGAACACCGATGCCCACGCCGACCGCGATCAGGGCCGCAAGAAGCGCGAAGGCGTCCATACCGGCGCGGCTCCCGCGCTACTCTGCCACGTTGAGGCGGATCTCGCTCGTCAGGCCGGGGTCGATGCCGGGTCTCGACAGCGGGGCCTCGCGCACGACCTCGGATCTTTGTCCCTCATCGCGGGCGGCATAATCGACGCGCTCCGTGATCGAGTGGACGAGCGCCGTCCCGAGGACCTTGTCGCTGTCGATGCGCGCCATGAGTTCGGGCCAGACGAACTGGAATTCAAAGTACTTCGCGCAGTTGCGGGCCGCATACGAGGCGGCCTCGCCCTTCGCGGCGCGCGCCGCCCGCCGATAGGCCAGCCTGTCGCGGCACCCGATGGTGCGCAGAAGCGCCGTGAGGCGGATACGGCGCAGGATGCCCGGCTCGAGGAACGGGCCGGGGTAGGGCTCGAGCGAGGCGGGCTTGACCTGCAGCAGGTCGATCTGCGTGCGGCTGTACTCCATCTTGCGATACTCGTAGAGCCACCGATAGACGTCCTGGCGGAAACGCGTCCCCTCGCTCGCGGTGTCGGGCGGCAGGTGGCGCATCGACCACTGGTTGTCGAACCAGATGTCGGACCCGTACATCCGCAGGTTGAGCATGTAGTCGAGATCCTCGCCGCGCACGATCCACGGGTCGAACGACAGCCGCCTGAACGCCTCTTTGTGCAGCGCCAGGCACCCGCCGCACACGTAGTTCGATCGCGACAGGCGCGGGCCGCGCATGGCGGACTCGATCCATTCGTTGAACGCCTTGCCCTGCTGCCAGAAACGGTTGTACCACTTTTCCTGGGAAAGGGAGTGGTACGTTCCCTCGGAGTTCAGGTAGTAGCCCGTCTTTGCGAGGATGGGCACGCCCTTCTTCGTGATCTTGCCGAGGCCGTACATGGCCTTGCGCAAAAACGCGGGATCCTCGATGACCTCGTCGTCGTCGAGGAACACGACCGCATCGAAGCCGAGCGCGCAGGCGATGACAAGGCCGAGGTTGCGGATGGCGCCGTACCCCGAAAGCGACACCTCGTGCGTCAGCTTGTCGAAGCCGATCTGCTCTATACGCTGCTGGACGAGCGCGAGCTCCGAGGCGCCGACGACGATCGTGCTGAGGTCGGGGAAACGGTCGGCGATCTTTTGCGTCTTGTCCGCCGCCCGCCCCTCGATGCCTGCCTCGGAGACGACGAGGATCGCGATCACGCCGACGTCGTGCACGTTGCGCAGCGACTCGAGCAGCCTCGGCAGCTCGCCCTGCTGTGTGAGCGGCGTCATGTGGTCATAGGTCGTGAGGGCGCTCGAGCCCTCGGTGTGCGTGCGCACCGATACGAACGTCGGAACGACGATGAGCGGAATCATACCCTTCCTTTGCGAACGGCGAATCCGGTCAGATCGAAGGGGAAGCCTCCGCGCGCCGCCGGATCCGATATGGGCGGCCGTCGCTATTGTACCGCAGCGTCCACGCACGCGCGAACGCCGCAGGCGCAACGGAGAATCCGCTTGCCCGCGCCGCACGAAAAGCCCAGAACGTGCGCATCGGGAGCGCGGCGACGGCAGCTACCGCAGCCCGTCCTTGCACCAGGGCGGGTAGACGCGCTCGCCGGCGGCGTTCGTCAGGTGGTACGAGCAGAACGGGATCGCGCGGCCGTCGGGCACCGTCACCATCATCGAGCACTCGCGCAGACGCTGCGTGTCCATCGACACGGCGTCCATGTAGTTCATGATGACGATCGACAGCCCGTCATCGACCCGTATGCCCTTCTTCCAGAGGATGTCGAGGAACACCGACCCCTGCGGGCTGTCGGGGCTGTAGCCGGCGCGATACTCGTCGGGGGTCATGAGCTTCGTCGCGGGGACGAACCCGGACGGGTGGGCCGCCGCCTCGTCTTTGAGCAGGAACACGCCCGTGTCGCACAGCGGATTCGAGCAGCCGAGCGGCCAGATGTCGTACGGGTCGAGAAGCCCGTCGGACTGCCCGGCGAGCGCGAAGATCACGTCGCCCGAGCTCATGGGCAGCGCGCGCTGCGCCTCGAAGCGCCCGGACGTGAACGCCGGCTGAATGGCGAGGCCCGCCACGATGTCGGAGTTCTCCATACCGAAGCGCAGCAGGTCGCCGAGCTGTTGGTCGTTCGAGCCCGCCACGACCGCGATCGAGAGCACCACCTGGATGCCGACCTCGCGGCACCGCTCGATGACCCGCAGCTTCGCGGCGAGGATGTCGCGCCCGCACGTCGCCTCGTAGACGTCGCCCGTGAGCCCGTCGAACGACAGGTACACGCCCGTGAGCCCCGCCGCGAACAGCTCCTCGAGGTACCCCGGCCGGGAGGCGATCACGAGGCCGTTCGTGTTGATCTCGATGCCCCAGAAGCCCTTCTCGCGACCCATGCGGACGATCTCGGGCAGGTCTGTGCGGCACGTCGGCTCGCCGCCGGTGATCTGCACGGCGCCGTCGAGGCCGACCTGCGCGGCGATGGTGTCGTACATGGCCTCGATCTCTTCGAGGGACGGGTCGTCCTCCCCGCTTTCCGCGCTCGCGAAGCACACGGGACAGCGGAGGTTGCAGTTGCGCGTGACCTCGATCTCGAGCAGCGTGCCGCGGCGCTCGTGGCGCGCGCACGTGCCGCAGCCGAACGGGCACGGGCCTGTGACCGGCTCGGGCGCGCGCGGCGGCGTCTTAGGGAACGCCTCGGAGCGCAGCCATTCGTAGTGTTCCGCGTCCGGCCACATGCGCGTCGCGAGCGACCCGTGCTCGGGACACGTCCGCTCCATCCAGACGACGCCCGCCTCGTCGGCGTAGACGTTCGCCGGCAGCTCTTTCAAACAGGTCGGGCACAACGCCGTCGTCTTATGCAGCGTCC
>CAZBEP010000014.1:0-4658 GCA_964490925.1 uncultured Eggerthellaceae bacterium
CGCCCGACGCCGCCCGCACACCGGCCGATGCCACGCAATCCGCCCAATTTCGCCAGTTTTTTGCGGGTGGGGCACGCCGCAGGGGAATCCACGGGGCGCTCCGAACCGCGCTCGCCAGCGTCGGACAGCGAAAGCCCTGGTCGGCGGCAAACGCAAGCGAGAGCGCGGAGCGCGGGGCGACGCGGGCAGCTGTTTCGGGCGACGATTCGACCGTTTTCATTGTTTCTACGCCGAAAAACGATGAAAAGGGTCGAATCGTGCAGCGCGAACGCGAGACGGCCTTCGATCCCGAAGATCTGCTCGATCTCGGAGACGTGCCTGCCGCACGTGTTGCTGATGTGGATCTGGTCGTGGAGCTGCGTCAAGAACGTCTCGGCCTCAACGGTCGAGCCGCCCGCACACACGAGTCTCGTGCGGCCGGCGGCCATCGAGGCGAGGCTTCACCTGATCGTTCGCAGGCAGCGCGAACTCTCCGCTACCCGTCAGCCGGGCTGCCGGCAAGCGGCAGCCCAGCCGCAGTCGAGTGGCACTACAGGCTGCTGTAATAGACGAACGGCGGGTTGCCGGATTCCACGTTGCCTTCTTCGTCGAATACAAGCTCCCCGCTCACCGACACCGCCGTCGACCCCTCGTCGCCGGGCATATACGTGTACGGAACCCCCATGAACGAATAGGACACGGTGTTTTCGTCCACGAGGACGACCGAATCGAGCGAGACGACCGTGTAATAGGAGTCACCGACCAAAAGGTTGAGCCCGGACGAAATGATCTGGCTCGTCCTCTCGATAAGCTCTGCGGCGTGCTGGTCGGCCACGTACACCGTCACGGTCGACCCGGGTTCGAGCTGTGTGCCCTCTACAGGGTCGGTCGATATGACGGTGCCATCGTCAACGTCGGAAGAGGGAGTATAGACGAAGCTCACGACATAGTTTTCGGCCTCAAGCGTAGACTGGGCATCCGCCTGCGCCATCCCGACGACATCCGGCACGGAGTACGCCTCGACCACCGTGAGGACGATTTCCGCCGACGAGACCGCTGCCTCTCCGGCCTCAGGCGAAACGGAGAGTACGAGGCCGGCTTCGCCATCCGCTTTCTCAAGCACGACGGAGATGTTCGAGTACCCCGAATCGGCAAGCGCCTCCTCGGCATCTTCCTGCGACATCCCGACGACATCCGGCACCGTGCGCGCCACGGAGACGGTCAGGACGACCTCCGACCCTTCCTCCGCAAGCTCGTTTGCGGCGGGGGCGGTCGAGAGCACGATTCCGTCTGCCTCGTCGGAGACCGTCTCTGTGAAGCTCACGGAGAAACCGCTGTTCTCGAGCGTCTCCCGAGCCTCGGCCAGGCTCATGCCGACGACGTCGGGAACCGCCGTGCCCTCCTCGCTCCCCATCGAATTCACAAGCGCCGCGATGCCGGCGACGGCAAGAAGCGCGACGACAAGGCCGAAAAACGCAACAAGACCCGTGTGGCGGCGCTTTTTCTTCAAGCTCTCATCGGGTGAGAGGTAGTTGCTCCGGCCACTGCCTTTCATCACAACCGACGAATAGGTTTCGGATTCGGCACCCTCCTCGGCACCCTTCTCAGCGCCCTCCTCGTCGCCCTGCCAGGAGTCGGTCGCGTCGACAAGCTCGTCAAGCCCGGACGTCGATCGCGCGTCCGACACAGCATCGCTCTCCTCGCCATCATCGAAAGACCCCTGCAGACCCGATTCGCCCGAGTCCTCCTCGCCGTCGGAAAGCAGGGCGTCGCTGCCCTCTTTGTCGGCAAGCGGAGATGTCGAAGCGGCATCGGAGAGCACATCGTCAGCAGCCGCGTCGCCGGAGGGCTCGTCGCCCGCCGCTCCCCCAGAAGGCTGCTGCTCCGCTTCCATGCGAGACTGCGCGAGGAAATCCCCGCTGATGCCGGGCGAAGGAACCTCGACGTTTCCGCTGCGCCGACGGCCGGACTCGGAAGACGTCGCCCTTCCCGTCGCCGCCTCTCGATCGGAGGATTCCGATCGATTGCCCTGACGAGAGGCCGACTCACTCGAAGCGGACGACGCAGCCCCGGCGAATTCCGCATCGAGCGAAGAGGCGCGCGCCATGACCGACCGAGCGGCATCTGCGATGGCTCCGACAAGTGGGAAGCCGCACTCGTCGCAGTAGCGAGCCGCGTCTCTGTTTTCCTTAGAACAATTCGGACAGTTCATGAAAGCTCCTCGGCCTGTGCGGACAACGCAGTGACTTATACACTATTTTAGCCAATCGAAAAAGTTAAGAGTTGTGTTTTTTCAGGAATTATTCGCTGGACGGCGCGCTGAACCCCCCCCCCGGCATTGCGTGCCATTGTTTGAGACCCCGCGAGTCCGCATGGCGGGAGCCGCGCGAGCCCTCGGCCGCCCCTGCGGGGGGCGCGAGCCCGCCGCCCGCCGACCGCCTACGGCCTACAGCGCGAGGCGGTAGATCGCGCGGGCATCGTCCATCGTGAGCTTCCTGAAGCTGCCGAACGGCTCGCCCTTGTTCGCCATAAGCGTCGGGATCATGCGCTCGATGTCGCCCTCGCCCACGCCGAGCTCCGCAAGCGTCGCCGGCATGCCGAGCGAGGAGAAGAACGACCGCGTCTCATCGATGGCGGAAAGCGCATCGGCGCGGACGTCTCCCGTGGGGGCAAGCCCGAACGCCTCGCGACCGTAGAACGCGAAGCGAGCGGGGTTTTCGCCGTACACGTACTCCATCCATGCGGGAAACATCACCGCAAGCCCCGCCCCGTGCGTGATCGAGGGGTACAGGGCCGACAGCTCGTGCTCCAGCCCGTGGGTCGCCCAGTCCTCGTGGCGGCCGACGCCGGCAAGCCCCTGATGACAGAGCATGCCCGCCCACATGATGTTCGCGCGTGCGTCGTAGTTCTCCGGTTCGGCGAGCACGCGGAAAGCCTCGGCGCGCACCGTCCTCATGAGCGACAGATTGAGATTGTCCGTCACCGGCACGGCGCCGACGTCGTCGAAAAACCGCTCGAGCAGGTGGCAGAACATGTCGGTGAGGCCGGCCGCCGTCTGGAACGCCGGCAGCGTAAACGTGAGCTCCGGGTTCATGAACGCGAGCTTCGGACGCTGGAAGTCGTTGCCGTAGCCGGTTTTAAGGCCCAGCTCGTCGTTCGAGACGACGGTGTTCTTCGACGCCTCGCTGCCCGCGGCCGGGATGGTGAGCACGACGGCGATGGGCAGCACGTCCGGATTCCGCCGTTTCGTCTCGAAGAGTTCCCAGACGTCCCCTTCGAGGCAGGCGCCGTTCGCGATCGCTTTCGCCGAATCGACAACGCTGCCGCCGCCCACCGCGACGACCCAGTCGACACCGTGATCCTTGCACATCCGCACGCCCTCGCGCACAAGCATGATCTCGGGGTTCGGCCGCACGCCGCCAAGCTCCACGTACTCGAGGCCCGCCGCGTTGAGCGACGCCTTCACGCGGTCGAGCAGCCCGCTGCGCACCGCGCTGCCGCCGCCGTAGTGGATGAGCGCCCGCCGCGCGCCGCGCTCGGCGAGCTTCGCACCGATCTTCTCTTCCGCCGCGCGCCCGAACACGAACTGCGTCGGCGACACGAACTCGAAATCCTCCATGGGAAGCCTCCTTGTCGCCCAGCCGTCGGCCGCCGCCCGTCGGCGACTTGCCTTCCATACCCGCATCTGCCGCAATGCCATATGCTGCGCAAGCCGTGCGCATCATGGCCGCGAGGCCCTCGTCTCCGCTTGCCAACCGGCGTCGCCGCAGCCTTGCCGTCCTGCGTTGCGCCTCGACTCAGCCCTATCGGCGGCTGCCCTCGGCAGCGAACGGTTTGTTCAGTATACTTGCAGCCGTTACCTTACGACTCGCTCATCCACACGAAAGGAGCCTCTATGGCACCATTGAACACGACGCCGGATATGAAAGTCGTACGAGGCATCAGCATCGCGAACATCGTCATCGCCGCCCTTGCTATCTTGTTCTGGGTTACCATAGCCGCTTTTACGCTGTTCAGCAGCGTACTGCTTGCCGATGCAAACCTAACTTCGGAATTGAGCGTATATTTGGACTACGCGCTGGAAGATTCTTTTGACGAGTATTCGATCGACCCGTCCGCAATCGACGCGTACGGCATGGACGGCGATCAGGTGATCGGCCTTGTCGCGCTCGTGATGGCAGGCGGCGTTGTCTTGTCGATCTGGTGCATTGTGGGATCGATCATCGGGCTTGCCGCCGGCATCGTCGGCGTTCGCAACGCCGCGCGGCCTGAAAAGCTCGGCGGCGTTTTCGGTTGGGCGGTCGCGGCAGCGGTACTCTCGTTCCTCGGCGGATCGTTCGCCTGGCTCAGCACGGCCCTGTTCGTCGTAGTCGCGGTGTTCGCAAACCGCGCCCGCAAAGCGGCCGCCGCGCCTGCCGGCAGGTACGGGGCAGGAGCGATCTACGGGCAGCCGCAGCAGTATCCGTACGGCTCCGGGCAGCCCTACGGGCAGCAGCCCTATGGGCAGCAGCCCGGTCAGCCCGCCGGGCAGAATCCGTACGCGCAGCAGCCGATGCAGCCCTACGGGCAGCCGCTTCCCGGCGATCAGCCGCCCGGCGGGACCGCCCGCGATGCCGGCTCCACCGAAACCGCAGAGGGCGACGGCACGCCCGGCCGACGCTAGGGAAACGCTGATCTAT
>CAZBEP010000014.1:4758-7039 GCA_964490925.1 uncultured Eggerthellaceae bacterium
AAACGCTGATCTATCCATTCCGCTAGGCCGCCGAGCCGCCGAGCGCCGTTCGGCCCGCCTTTTAGGCTCAGGAATCCCAACATAGGATCCTCGGCGATCCGCGGCGGCGCTTCCACGCGGATCGCCGAGTATCGGCGCCTACCCCCGATACTCGTCCCAAAGCTCCTGGAAGGCCGGCATGGAGCGCTCGATCACGTCGCGGGCCACGCAGTAGCTCACACGCACCCAGCCGGTTGCGCCGAAACTGTCAGAGGGCACGAGCAGCAGCTCGTGAGCCTTTGCGCGCTCCGAGAACGCGCGTGCATCGTCCTCGAGCGCGCGCATCCAGAGGTAGAACGCGCCGTCGGGCTCAACGTACTCGTAGCCGATCTTCGACAGTCCCGCCGTGAGCGCCGCACGGTTTTCCGCATACGCCGCAACGTCGCTCGGCTCGTCCACACAGCGCTCGACCACGCGCTGGAAGAGCGCCGGCGCACACACGAACCCGAGCGCGCGACCCGCTCCCGCCACGGCGGCGGACACCTCGGCGGCCTCCTCGGCACCCATGAGGTCGGACACATAGATGTAGCCGATGCGCTCGCCCGGCAGCGACAGCGACTTAGAGTACGAGTAGCACACGATCGTGCGCGCCCAGACGCACGGCACGTAGGGCACCTCGGCGCCGTAGACGATCTCGCGGTACGGCTCGTCGGCGATCACGTAGAGCGCGCGGCCGAATTCGGCCTCCTTCGCGGCGAGCGCGACGGCGAGCGCCTCGAGCGTCGCGCGCGTGTAGACCGCGCCGGTGGGGTTGTTCGGCGAGTTGATGATGACGGCCGATGTATTCTCGGTGACGGCGGCCGCCACGGCATCCGCATCGATCTGGAAATCGTCCTTGCGTGCCGGCACCTCGACGCAGACGCAGCCGGCAGATTCGATCCAAACGCGGTACTCGGGAAAGTACGGGGCGACCACGACGACCTCGTCTCCCGGCTCCGTGACCGCCGCGATGGATATCACGAGGCCGGCCGCCGCGCCCGCCGTAAGGTAGACCTGCTCCGGATTGGCCGCAACACCGAAGCGCCGCTCGATGCTTTCCGCGACCGCACGGCGCGCGCGCATGTCGCCTTGCGCCGGAGTATAGCCGTGCAAGTCGCAGGGAGGCTCGCCCGCAAGGTCGATGATCGCGGCACGCACGGCGTCGGGCGCGGGCACGCTCGGGTTGCCGATGCTGAAATCGAACACCGCATCGGCTCCGATCTCCGCCTTGCGTTGCATGCCGTAGGCGAACAGCTCGCGGATAACGTTCGGCTCGTTGCCGAGCCCGGCCATTCTCGCATTGATCATGGGAACCTCCTGGGAGCGCGCTTTTCTGCACGCGTTTCAGGGTAGCACATTCCCCGCGCGCGCCCGACCTCGGGCGAGCCGTTCGCTATCCGCGCCCCGCCGACACGCCCTCAAGCACGTCAGCCGCGCTGCTGATCGCAGCGGCGGAGGACGGCGACACCTTGAACAGCGTCTGGAAGAAGTCCTTCGTGCGGGCGGGGATCTCCCTGACGTCGTAGGAGGCTTGACCGTCATAGGCGTGGTAGTCGCTCGCGACGCCGACGGCCTCTACGCCGAGCCCGTTCGCGACGTAGAGCGCCCGATACAGGTGGTAGGTCTGCGTCGCCACGACGATGCGCTCGAACCCGAATACGTTGCGCATGTTGTACATCGTCTCGTACGTGGAAAATCCGCCGTCGTCGCACATGATCGCGCTCGCAGGCACGCCGTTGGCGATCGCGTAGGCGCGCATCGCCTCGGGCTCGTTGTACGACGCCGTGCCGCCGTCGCCGCTCATGACGATCAGCGGGGCGACTCCGGCCTCGTAAAGCGAGATCGCGTCGTCGAGCCGGTCCTCCAAAATGCCCGAGGGCGTGCCGTCCGCATATACCGACGCGCCGAGCACGACGATGGCGTCCGCCCCGAACTCGGCCGCCTCCTGAGCGTCGACGATGCGGGGCTGAGACGTCGAGACGACCGCGACGTTCGTGCCCGCCACGACCGCGCCCGCAGCTATCGCACAACCGATGATCAAGCGCATGATCCACCCCAAGCACCCGTGTTTCCGCGACCGTGACATGAGCCCGATGATACCGCCGCGCACCGCCCGAGCCCCGCCCTTCCGTTAAAACCCCAAAACCGATACGCCGTGCGCTGCGAACCCTGCAGCTACGAAGGCGGGGCTTTGCGTTCCCCGAAGCCGCGCGCGCCCGATTCCGCGCCCGGGAAACGAGAGGCGAGCCGCACGGGGGCGCGA
>CAZBEP010000014.1:7139-14675 GCA_964490925.1 uncultured Eggerthellaceae bacterium
AGCCTCACTTCTTGCGCCAGATGTTCACGACGACCCAGACGGAGAGGATCGCGGCTCCGAGGTAGCCGAAAAACGCGAGAAAGGGAACGCCGAGAAGGCGCGGCTCCAGCGAGGAAAACGACACCATGCTCGATCCGACGAACAGACCGGCGACGATGATGCCGATCGAAAGGCGGTTCACGATGATCGAAAGATGCCGGAGGGGAGCCTCGGATCCGAGGACTTCCATGTTCACCTTGATCTGCCCGCGCGTGAGCATCTTGAGCGCATCGCCGGAAAACTGCATGGCGTGCGCCAGCCCGCGCGAGGCGAGCCGCAGCTCCCGCGCGGCGTCTTTGAGCGCGGCGGCGACCTCGCCGGACAGGTCGCGTGAATTCGCAATGTGGTCGTTGATGATCGAAATGATGTTGTCGTGAGGAATGTAGGGGGCGATCGTCCCTTCGAGCGTCACGATGCCGCGGGCGACGCTCGTGATCGACGAGGGCAGCGTGACCTTGCACTGGCGGGTGAGCGCGAGGATCTCGTTCAAGAACATGCCGAGGTCGAGGTCGGCGACGTCGCACGCCCCGTAGTCCTCGAGCAGCAGGTCGAGGTCGGCCAGGAAGGTCGCATGGTCGGTCTCCGAGTTGTCGCGCACGACGGCGAACCGCATGAGCGCGTCCTTGAGCTCGGCGGAGTCGACCTTGCCAACCGCCTCGATGATCGCGCTGAACCCCGCCCGGTCGCGCGGGGAGAGACGCCCCATGATGCCGAGGTCGATATAGACGATCTTCCCATCGCGCAAAAAAAGGTTGCCAGGGTGAGGATCGGCGTGGAAGAAACCGTGCTCGAGCACTTGGGTCGCATAGTGATCGACGAGTTTTGCCCCGATTTCTGCAGGATCATAGCCCTGTTCGCGCAAACGGTCCTCGTCCATGATGGGAATCCCGTCGATGTATTCCATGACGAGCACGAACTCGCTGCAAAGGTCTTTGTGCACGGAAGGGCAATCGACGAACGCGACGTCTGCGTTGACGCGCGCGAACTCTTCGAGGTTGTCGGCCTCTCGGCGGAAGTCCGTCTCCTCGAGGAACGTGCTCCATATCTCCTCGACGACTTCGCGCAGGTCGAGCATCTGCTCGTCCTTCATGAACCGCGACGCGTAGCGCGCAAGCATACGCATGATGTCGATGTCCTGGGCCATCATCGCCTTGACGCCGGGACGCTGGATCTTCACGGCGACCGTGCTGCCGTCGCTCGCAAGCGTCGCCCGATACACCTGCGCAAGCGACGCGCTGCCGAGCGGCATGGGGTCTATCTCGCTGAACACCGCGCGGCTGTCTCCGCCGAACTCCTGGTCGAGCGCGGCGGCGGCCTCTTCGAACGGCAGCGGGTCGCATTCCGTGCGCAGCTTCGCAAGCTCGTCGCAGTACACTTTCGGAAGAATCTCGGAGCGCGACGAGAGCGCCTGCCCGATCTTCACGAAGCTCGGCCCTAGATCCTCGAGCATCGCGCGAAACTCCTCGGGCGTGAACCCGCGCAAAAAGCGGTGCTTGCGCATAATCGAGAAGATCTCGCGCATGCGGCGCAAGCGGCTACGGCGGCTCAGGTTGAAGCGACCCTCCGGATCGAGGTCGAGCCCGCGGCTGAAGAAATATTTGAGAAGCGTGTTTTCTGCCATCGATCATCGCGCGCCGGCCAAGACTTGCCGTTTTTCTCCCAGCCGGCGAAAGAAAGGGAGGGCGAGCGCCCTGACGGATGTGCCGACCCCTTATTCGGGCGAGGCTTATTCGGACGGAGCCTCCTCGGCCGCTGCGGCAGCGGGTTTCCCGTCGTCGGCGCGGGCGGCGAACTCGGCCGCCTTCTGCGCGAACTCGGCGCGCTGCTCGGGGGTGAGCGTCCTCATGAACCGCTCGAGCACGTCGATGCCAATCTCGTCGACCTTCTCGCTCGCCTTGTGCGCAAGTTCTCGGTTGAGCTGTTTTCCCTGATCGACGGTCAGCTCACCCTTCTGAATGAGGTCGTCGACAAGAACCTTCGCCTTCTCGCCCGTCACCGCCATCGCCCCGATGCCCGCCAGGAAGATGTCTTTGAAGCCGTCGGTGATCTGTGCCATAGTAGAGCCTCCTCACGTTGTCGGCCGCCGCGCCGCTGCAGGACGACCCTTGGGAAGGATTGTATCAGGAAAACGGGGGCTGCTATAATCATGGACGCATTTCGCACGTCGGCTCCGCGACGCGACCGACAGCGAAGCGCATCAGACACGAAATTCGGCAGTCGGGCGCGCCCGGCTGCTTTTTTCTGCACGAGAGGCCGTCATGCGCAACGAGAAAGCAACGGGGGCGGCAGCCCTCCTCGGGGCAGCGCTCCTGTGGGGCATCGCATTCGCCGCTCAGTCCGCAGCGGCCGACGTCGTGGGGCCGTTCTCCTTCATCGCGGGGAAAAGCTCCGTTGCCTGCCTGTTCTTGTTGCTGCTCATCGCAGGCCGCGCCGCGCGGACGCGAAGGCGGAAGGCGGCGGGCCGCGCGAGCGCCGGCGACGCAGGCGGCGCGGGCGGGCGGGCGGCGCTTCTCAGGCTCGCTGGGCGGAAATCGGTCGCGGTCGGCGGCGTCGTCTGCGGGCTTGCGCTCTTCGCCGCCGACAACCTGCAGCAGTGGGGCATCACGGTCTACCCGCCAGAGGCGGCCGCATCGGGGCGAGCCGGGTTCCTCACGGCAACGTACGTCGTCATGGTGGCGCTCGCGTCGATCGCCTGCGGCAAGAAGCCCCGTCCGGCTGTCGTCGCGTCGGCCGTCGTCTGCCTCGTCGGCATGTACCTGCTCTGCGTGCCCGACTCGCTGTCGGGCATCTACGTCGGAGACGCGATCATGCTTGCCGGCGCCGTGTTCTACACGGCGCACATCTTCGCGATCGGGCGCTATTCGGCCGAAAGCGCCCTGTGGCTCTCATGCATCCAGTTCTTCACGAGCGCCGCGCTCTCGACCGTATGCGCGGTGCTCGTCGAGCACGCCACGCCGGCTTCGCTCCTGCCGGTGCTGCTGCCCGTTCTCTACGTCGGCATTTTCTCCACCGGACTCGGCTACACGCTCCAGGCGATCGGCCAGAAGCGCGTCGACGCCGCGCCGGCGGCCGTCATCATGAGCCTCGAGTCGGTGTTCGCCGCGCTCGCGGGCGCCGCGATCCTCGACGAGCGCATGAGCGGCATGGAGGTCGCCGGGTGCGCGCTCGTGTTCGCCGCCGTCGTCCTCGCGCAATGGCCAGAGCTGCGGAAGAGACGGACGGACTGAGAGCGAAGAGCCGCGCGCCGTCCCGCACGTGCCCGCGCGCCGCCGGGGACGCGCATGCGGCGTCGTCGCCTAGGGAGACGCCGTCGGCGACGCACATTCGGCAGCGTCAGCCGCCGAACAGGCCGTTGAACAGCGTGCTGCTCACATTGCGCGTCGCCTTGCCGCGAATGAAGGCGAGCATCTCTTCGAGCGTCGAAAGCGCCACGTCGCGCCGCTCGCCCGTACGACGGTGCTTGACCTCGATCTTGCCCTCTGCGAGGCCGCGCGTGCCGACGATGACCTGCAGCGGCCAGCCGATGAGATCCGCGTCGGCGAACTTTACGCCCGCGCGCTCTGGGCGGTCGTCGATGACGACCTCGAGCCCGAGGGCGGCCATGTCGGCGGCGATCTTCTCCGCCGCCGATTGCACCGCGTTGTCGCCGACCGCGAGAGGGAGCACGCACACGTGCGCCGGCGCCGCCGACAGCGGCCAGCTGATGCCGTGCTCGTCGTTGTGCTGTTCGACGACGGCCGCGAGCGAACGCGTCACGCCCACGCCGTAGCAGCCCATGATGAAGGGGCGCTCCTCGCCGTTCTCGTCGGCGTAGGTCGCGCCCATCGCCTTCGAGTACTTGTCGCCGAGCTGGAACACCTGCGACACCTCGATGCCGCGCGCGCCCTCGAGCGGCGCCCCGCATTTCGGGCACATATCGCCCGGCTTCGACGTGCAGAGATCGGCCCACTCGGGCTCGGGGAAGTCGATTCCGGGGCGCGCGCCCACATAGTGGAAGCCGTCCTCGTTCGCGCCGACGACCCACCTCTCGACAGACCGGAGACTGCGCGCGCACACGACGCGGACGCCCTCGGGCAGCCCGACCGGGCCCATCGAGCCTTTCACAAGGCCGGCGGCCTCCATCTCCTCGTCGGAGAAGAGCGTGAAGCCGCCGGCGACCTTGCCCGCCTTGATCTCGTTAAGCTCGTGGTCGCCGGGAATGAAGAGCGCGACGGTCTCGCCCGCGTCGTTCTTGCCCGCGAGCGCCTTGACCGTCGAGGACTGCGGGATGCCGAGGAAGGCCGAGAGCTCGTCGATCGTGTGGATGTCCGGCGTGGCGATTTTCTCGAAGTCGGCCTCGTGCATCGTCGGGCGCGCGAGGCACTCGCCCGCCTCCGCGTCGGCGGCGTACCCGCAGCCGCAGTACACAAGCTCGGCCTCGCCCGCCTCCGCGAGCGCCATGAACTCCGTCGACACGCTGCCGCCAATCTGGCCGGAGTCCGCCTCGACGGGGCGGTATTCCAGGTCGAGCCGGTCGCAGATCTTCCCGTACGCCTCGCTCATCTTGTCGTAGGTCTCTTGGAGCGACTCCTGCGACACATGGAAGCTGTAGGCGTCCTTCATGATGAACTCGCGCGCGCGCAAAAGACCGAAGCGCGGGCGGACCTCGTCGCGGAACTTCACCTGGATCTGGTAGAGCGTCGCCGGGAGCTCCCTGTAGGAGCGCAGCTCGTTGCGTACGAGCGCCGTGATGAGCTCCTCATGGGTGGGTCCGAGGCAGAAGCCGTGGTCGTGTCGGTCGGTCATGCGCATGAGCTCCGGACCGTAGTCGTCCCAACGGCCGCTTTCGCGCCAGAGCTCGGCCGGCTGGAGCGCCGGCATCATGATCTCCTGGGCGCCGATCGCCTCCATTTCCTCGCGGACGATCTGCTCGACTTTCGCGAGCACCCTCTTCCCGAGCGGCAAGAAGGTATAGATTCCCGAAGCCGTCTTGCGAATCATGCCGGCGCGGACGAGCAGGCGGTGGCTTGCGATCTCCGCATCGGCGGGATCCTCTTTGAGCGTCGGGACGTATAGCTCGCTCATGCGCAGGACAGTATTCATATCCGTTCGATCTCCTCCATCAACGCGCCGACGATTTCCTCTTCGCCGACTTTTCTGACGGCCTTTCCTCCTCGAAACACCACGCCCGACCCGCTGCCGCACGCAATGCCGATATCGGCATCAGCGGCCTCGCCGGGGCCGTTGACGACGCAGCCCATGACGGCGACCTTGATCGGCACCGCAACGCTGGCAAGGCGCCGCTCGACCTCCTGCGCGAGCGCGATGAGATCCACCTGGCAGCGGCCGCAGGTTGGACAGCTAATGATCTCGGGCGCGCGCCGACGCAGGTCGAGCGCGGCAAGCAGCGTCCAGCACGCGCGCACCTCCACGACGGGGTCGTCGGTGAGCGAGATGCGCATCGTGTCGCCGATGCCCGCTTCGAGCAGCACGCCGAGCCCGCAGGCCGATTTCACGACGCCCTGGAACGCCGTGCCCGCCTCCGTGACGCCGATATGGAGCGGCACCTCGGGGACATCGCGTGCGAGCAGCCGATACGTCGCGATGGTCGCCCGCACGTCGTGCGCCTTGGCCGACACGACGACGTCGCGAAAGCCGCGCGCCGTGAAGAAGCGCACGTACTCGGACGCCGAGGCGGCAAGTTTCTCGGGCAGGGTCAGATCCTCGCGCGCCGCGAGCGCGCGGTCGAGCGAGCCGGCGTTCACGCCGATGCGGATCGGGATGCCCGCCTCGCGCGCCGCGTCGATGACGGCCTCCGTCGCCTCGAGCCCGCCGATGTTGCCGGGGTTGATGCGCAGTTTCGCCGCGCCGCGCCGCGCGGCCTCGATGGCGATGCGAGCGTCGAAGTGGACGTCGGCGACCACCGGCAAAGGCGATGCCGCGCAGACCGCCTCGAAGCTGTCGAGGCAGCTTCGACGCGGAACCGCCATGCGCACGATCTCGCAGCCGGCCTCGGCAAGCGCTTCGATCTGCCGCAGGTTCGCCGCGACGTCGGTCGGCGGCGCGTTGAGCATCGACTGCACCGCGACAGGCGCCCCGCCGCCGATGGGCACGCCGCCGACCATGACGCGGCGCGTGCGCTCGTTCGAGCGCGGCGCGCACCCGCCCGCCGGTTCGCGCCCGCCCGCTGCGGACGCCCCCGCCGGCACCGCCGCGGACACCCCCGCCGCCGACGGGGCGCCGACGCGCCCGGCGCCTTCCCGCACGCCTTCCGCCATCGCCTATCCCCAGTTCCCGAACACGAACCGCTGGATGTCCTGGTTGAGCATGATCGCGAAGAACCCGAGGAACAGCGCCAGCCCCACCGCGCTCACGTACCCGACCGCCTTCGGCGACAGGGCGCGCCTCCGGAGCTTCTGGATGACCTCGATGACGAACTTCCCGCCATCGAGCGGCGGGATGGGCAGCAGGTTCATAATGCCGAGCGACACCGAGATCATCGCCGTGAACGAAAGGAGGCTCGCAAACCCTGCCTCGGCGGCGCTGCGCGACATGACCGCGATTCCGACGATCGAGGTGGACTGCGAGACGGTTTCGGCAGCCGTCGCCGGATTGAACAGCCCTGCGACCGCCTGCACGACCGCGCCGATGTAGGCGAGGCCGGCTTGGACGGCGCGCAGCGGATCAACCGTGACGTGCACGGTCTCCCCCGTGTCGGTATATTGGACGTCGAACCCGATGATCGAATAGAGCACGATGAACGCGAGCATCGTGAACAGCAGGTTAACGCCCGGCCCCGCAAGCAGGATGGCCGACCGCTTCCAAAACGGCAAGGCGCGGTATTGCTGGCGATGCTCCGATTCGAACGCCGCGCGGGCATCGGGCACAGGTCGCGGCTCGCCGAGGCCGTAGGCAGCCGGCGCGGGAAGGCCCTCCGCCTCCGCGCGGCGCACCTGGCGCCTCGTCGGCCTGAACGCGGGGGTGCGGTAGGTGTTGTAGGGATCCTTCTTGAGCGGGGCGACGGCACTTCCCCATTCCACAAGCTCGTCGAGGGCCTCGGTCGCCTCGTCATCGGAGATGCCGCAGTCCTGGGCGACGTCCTCCACATTCGCCGTCCCGCGCCGCCACAGCGACGCGAACACCGGCTCGAGGTGCGGGCTCATCTCGCCGCCCTCCATGCCGCAGACCCGCGCGTAGCCCCCGAGCGGCACGCACGTGACGCCGAAGCGCGTCTCGCCGCGCGTGAACCCGACAGAAGGCCCCGGCATGCCGATCATGAACTCGGTCACACGGACGCCGAACGCACGCGAGACGAGAAAGTGCCCGCCCTCGTGGATGAACACGAGGAAGCCGAGCACGATGGTCGCGCATATGATCGTCCAGACGATGTCCACTGCGTTCCTTTCGCAAGAAGCACCCGAGGGGAACCCGCTACCGTTCGCGCGGCCGCAGGCTGCCGGGCGATGCGTCACACGCGGTGCATCATTATAGGAAAGCAGTGTGCGCGCAGAGACGCTG